>CAZWGG010000004.1:2581-10415 GCA_964633305.1 uncultured Bacteroidales bacterium | reverse complement strand
AACTTAATACTTTACTACAAAAATTTATAAGAATGCAGATTGTATTAGGCTGACAATAAATAATCTGCTGAAACCCTTTAAAATTACTTTAAATTAAGGGTAACTTTTTCAATGATTATGTTACTTAGTGTATATATATAACCGCGTTAAATAACAAATTAATTATACAAAGTCATAAATAATAACACATTTCATATATATAATCTAAACCAAAAAACTAATATGACTAATATTTACGTAGACAAGAATGTAACACTGAAGTATGATGATTCGGTGCCTTGCATTATTTGGACACCTTTAGAATTTATGAAAGGTGAGTCTTGGAGGAATCCCTTTATTGAAGGGGTAAATTTTCTAGAAAATAAAATTAAAGAAGTACCTAATTTATCGTGGCTTAATGATACACGAAAGCTTAAAACTGTGGCCATTGACGATTTAAAGTGGTTAAATAAAAACGTGAACGACAGATGCTACAGCTATGGGTTAAAAAAAGTAGTATTTGTATTGCCAGAGAATATTTTTGGAAAAATGGCAGTAAAATTCTATGTTGATTTTACAAATAAACGAACAGACAACCAGTTTCAAATAAAAGCATTTAAAACTTATGATGATGCAGTGAATTGGCTTAAGACGGAGGACAGTGTGAAGGTAGAAGGTAGAGAATATTAACTTATAAAACAATTAACTAAACTATTTTCATCGGAATATTTTATCCATTATATAGCATTAATATCTATTTACGGTTTTTCATTTTATCAAAATTGAAATTATAAATGTGAAGTTCTTTAACTTATGAAATAATGGCTGCTCATGATTTTAAGCAGTACTCAAAAAGTAGCTATTTCTACTTATTTTTTAGATGACCAATACATAAAAGTCTTGGCATAATGTAACAGTGGTTTCTTAACCCATATAAATCATAAAATTTAATGAATTATGCGGGTGGTAAAATATCTACTTAAAATTTTATTCAATGACAAAAAAACCGGAATGCGTAAGCAGAAGCTGTGATATTGCAGTGGTAGGATTAGGTTGTTTTTACCCAGGAGCAAAATCACCATTACAATTATGGGAAAATGTTTTAGCACGTAGGCAACAGTTTAGAGAAATGCCAGATATTCGGCTTTCAATTGCCGACTATTATGATCCTGATCCGGATGCAACGGATAAAACTTACCAAAACAAGGCATCTGTGCTGGATGGATACCATTTTAATTGGCTTGACCGGAAAATACCCAAACAAACCTTTGAAAGTACAGATATTGTGCATTGGCTAGCCCTTGATACGGCCCTGCAGGCATTGGCCGATGCAAAAATAGAAAAAAATAATATCCTGAAAGAAACCACAGGAGTAATTATTGGGAATACGTTAACCGGGGAAATTACCCGGTCAAATAATATGCTCCTTCGATGGCCTTATGTTAAAAAAACACTTCATTCATCGTTGAAGATGAAAGGATTATCACATTTATGTGATGAACTTGAAATTACTATGGAAAAATATTATAAGTCTGTTTTCCACCCTGTTACCGAAGATACTCTTGCCGGTGGTCTGGCTAATACTATTGCCGGACGAATATGTAACTACCTTGACATACACGGAGGAGGTTTTATAGTTGACGGCGCTTGCTCTTCTTCATTATTAGCTATTTGCACTGCAGCTAACTATCTTGAATTGAAGCAAATGGATATGGTAATTGCAGGAGGTGTGGATATTAGTCTTGATACATTTGAACTTATCGGGTTTGCAAAAACAAAAGCATTGACATCGGATGAAATGAGGGTGTATGATAAGCATGGAAAAGGATTTATTCCAGGGGAAGGTTGCGGGATAGTAATATTAAAACGGCTTGAAGACGCGATAAGGGATAAAGACCAGGTATATGCAATTATTAAAGGATGGGGAATATCATCTGATGGTAAAGGAGGCATCACTGCTCCTAGCGCTGTGGGACAATCAAAAGCCCTGCTCAGAGCTTATAAGAAAGCAAATTTTGACCCGGAAAAACTTAGTTTTATTGAAGGTCACGGAACAGGAACGGCCGTTGGGGATAAAACAGAATTAGAAGGAATTACAATTGCCTTAAATAAAGGCAAAACACTGCCCCGAAAAAATTGTGGAGTTACTTCGTTAAAATCCATAATTGGACATACAAAGGCCGCTGCCGGTGTGGGGGCATTTATTAAAACCGTTATTGCCCTAAACAGGAGAATTCTACCTCCTACAGCAGGGATCAGGGAGTTTAATCCTATTTTTGAAGATAAGGCTAAAACAGTTTATCCTATCATGTACGGGCAACAATTAGACACAAAGAATACCTTGTTTGCCGGGGTTTCAGCTATGGGTTTTGGAGGAATTAACAGCCATGTGGTTTTACAATCTGGCGATCCTCCATATAAAAAATTTCAACCTTCTATTGATGAGAAAAAATTAATGGCCTCAAACCAAACACACGAATTGTTTCTTTTCGCAACTAACGATAATACCTCTCTAATAAATAAATTGAAAAAGACTTTGAAAGATGCTAAAAGGATAAGTTATGCGGAACTCCCCGACTTTGCCTTTCATACTAATTCGCAAGTAGATTTCTCATGTGCTTACAGGGCAGCTTTGGTTCCAGAAACACCTTTCGAACTTGAAAGAAAACTTAAAGAACTAATAAAAAACCTGGAAGAAACAGGAGAAAAAAAATACCATGCCCTGGAAGGGAATTCCATTGTTTCAGGTAAAAAAATCGAAAATCTCAAAATTGGGGCCCTTTATCCCGGCCAAGGTTCACAAAAGTTAAATATGGCATTTAAACTGGTTGAACGCTTTGACTGGGCAAAAGAACTGGTAGAAAAAGCAGAAAAAATATTCAGATATGAAGGCGTAGAAGATATTGCAAAGGCAATATTTAAACCCATGGACAGGGCAATTGATCATTTGCAGGAAAATGAGTGGAAAGAACTGCTAAAACAGACAAATGTTGCACAGCCGGCCATCATTCTTTCATCACTAATTTGGAATACTTACCTCAAAAAGCTGGGGGTAAACCTTTCCGCAACAACAGGCCATAGTCTTGGAGAATTAATGGCATTTCATTCAGCTGGGTATATTGATGAAGAAACCCTTTTGCGTTTTGCCGCTTTTAGAGGTAAAATAATGGGAGAATGTGCTTCGGGAACAATGGCAAGTCTCGTATGCACAAAAGAAAAAGCAGAAGAGTATATTAAAACGGTGCCAGGATATGTTACTGTGGCCAATATAAATGCACCGCAACAAACCGTGATAAGTGGGGAAGAAAAAAGTATCACACGTATTATTGAAATGGCAGAGACCGATCATATAGCTGCTGTAAAGCTTCCTGTATCGGCTGCATTCCATTCCAAGCTTATTACAGAAACAGCAAATTTCATAATGAATTATAAGCTCCTCTCCAATAAGCTGTCTGACAATTCAACAATGCTAATAAGCAGTGTAACAGGAAAAAAAGTTGAAAAGGATATTGACCTTAATTTTTATTTCTCTGAACAATCTGTTAAACGGGTTAATTTTATAAATGCTGTTCATGCAATTAAAAATGAGTGTGATATATTAATTGAGATTGGCCCGGGGAAAATATTATCAGGGCTGGTTGAAGACATCCAAAATGACGTAAAAAGTTTTCCTGTCGAACCCAGGCCTGCTGAAGATCTTGCATTAAACATTACGTTAGCGAATGTTTTTGTAAAAGGTTCGCACATAAATGTTCATGAGTTATATGAAAACAGGCTTATACGAGATTTTATCCCCGCAAATCAAAAAGAATTTATTAAAAATCCCTGTGAACTTCCTTTTCCTGGAATAGAAGAAGAAAACCTACCTATAAATGACACCATCTATGCTGGTAACCTGTTTCAACGGTTAAATCTAAATCTATCAATGGATAAGTTCAGTGAATATATGGCTATACGGTTTGATTTTATTAAAGAAATAATAAAAACAGATATGAAATATTTTCAGCCGAATAGCCATATATCATTTGTTGAAAATAAAGCGGGACAAACAAAACAGTCAGAATCTGTTCAAAAAGAAATTGGCAAAGAACCGGATAACGAAGGTGATGTAAAGCATGTTATCTATAATAAAACTGATATTCAACAATATTTATATAACCTGATAGAAAAAAAGACCGGATTTCCCGGAGAAAAGCTGAAACCAGGGTTAAAACTATTAGATGACCTGAACCTGGATAGTATTAAAGCAGGCTCTTTAATTGGAGAAATTTTAAAACACTATAATATCCAAGGCAAATTAGAGCCTACAAAACTTTCAAATGCATCATTATTTAGTATTACAGAACAGATTAATTCGCTTGTAAGTTCAGACATCGGGCCAAAGCACCAGGAATCATCAAATAAAAAATCAAGCACAAATCGGGTTCGCAGTTTTTCTGTTCATTTAACCACGGAAAACATTGAATATGATCACGCTAAATTACAAGAATACTGGTCTAATAAAAACATAGCAATTGTTTACAGTTCAGGCAATGGCAATTTCGCGAAATCTCTTTTTGATTCTATGAAAAGCAATACTTTCTGTGGTCATCTTGTACATTATAAAGAATTACCAAAAAGTAATGCATATACCGCTTTACTTGTTCTGATACCCGAAAGTAACGACGAAGAAGATATTAAAGAAGTTGTACGAATTTTATCTTCAATTTCTTTATATAACCCTGAAAAAATCAGTGCTATTGGTTTTCTTCAGTTTGGTGACGGGTATTTTGCCAGGTGTGGAATAAGCAAGTATAAATCATTTCCATATTTCAGCTCTGTTGCTTTTGCTTCCAGCCTTCATTTAGAAAGGCCATCGGTAAAAATAAGGGTGGCTGAATTTGATAATTCATTACCTACTGAATTTGTTAGGAAGAGCATGATGAACGAATTCATTATTGAAACCCCGTTTTTAGCAGTTGGTTTTGATAAAAAAAGACACAGAAAGAAAATGGAGTATGATTTGACTGAGCCCAACCTAAAAAAAAGAATAAATACTACCCTCTCGGAAAATGATGTTATTCTTGTCACTGGAGGGGCAAAGGGAATTACAGCAGAATGTGCACTGGCACTGGCAAAAAAATACAAAACCAGGATGGCCCTTGTAGGAACAACGAAATTTAACGGGGAAGAGAATGAAATAAAGAGCACTTTGAAAAGGTATGAAGAAGAAAGAATAATTGTACAGTATTTTTCATGCGACATTACTAAAATAAAGTCAGTACAAAAATTAATTCCCGAAGTCAATAAAAAACTCGGAAAAATTACCGGAATTTTACATGGTGCAGGAAAAAATGTGCCACGAAAAGCTGAACAGGTAACATATAATGATGCGATATCGGAAATATTACCCAAAATAAAAGGGGCTATTAATATTTTCAATTCAGTAGATAAAAAAGATTTAAAATATTTCATTGGATTAACATCAATAATTGGTATAACAGGAATGCCGGGGAATAGCTGGTATGCCTTTTCTAATGAAACTCTCGACCTATTAATGAGAAACATAGCCCGTGTTAAGAATATTGAAACAATAACATTGGCATACAGCGTATGGAGTAAAATTGGAATGGGAGAAAGAATGGGAAGCATAAAAGCGCTTGCTGATATGGGAATAGAAGCTATTTCACCTGATGAAGGAGTTCGACAGTTTATTAAATGGATTGAACATAAAACGAATGACCAACAGGTAGTAATTACGTCTAAATTAGGTGAATTAGATACATGGCAAAGAAAACCTTACCCTGTCCCAAAAGCCTGTCGTTATTTGGAAAATATAATTTACCACGAACCGGGAATTGAACTAATAGTAAGATCTAAAATTAGTCCTGATACCGATATATATATTGCCGACCATAATTACAAAGGTTCATTATTATTTCCAACGGTATTTGGAATTGAAGCTATGGCAGAGGCTGTATCCATGCTTACAGGTACTGTTTGGTTTACTTCAGTTAAACTGGAAAATATTTTACTTACAAAACCAATTGTTATCCCCAGAAATAGTGATTTAGAAATCGAGATTAGTGCTACAGTTATTGAAGATATTGATAATTCATCAGGAGCAAAGAGAATAAAGGTTGGCATATCAACAGAACATTCGGAATTTAAAGATGATCATTTTTCAGCAATATTTGTTTTCCCTGATAAAGCTGAGCAGAAAACTCAAGTTTCCTTGTTAAGGCTACCATATCCTTTATCGATAAATCCCGTATCAGATTTATATGGCTGGCTCCTGTTCCAGGGCCAAAAATTCCAGCTTATAGATATGATATATGTTATTAATTCGGGAAAAACTATTTTTTCAACGAAAAAACTTAAAAACAACACATCAGAAACTTGCTTTTCAGAAAAGAAAAATTTCCCATTTTTATTAGGAAGTCCGTTGTTGAGAGATACTTTACTTCAATCTGTTCAACTTATCTTAACCCAGAATATTGTGCTTCCTATAAATATTGAAAGCTGGGAATTCTTTACTGCAAAAAAGCAACCAAGTGGAGGTATTGTTGAATGCACCTTGGAAAACTGGGATGGAAATATAGGTAGCTGCAACGTAATTTTTATGAACGACAAAAAAGAAATTATTGAACATATCAAAGGGTATAAAGTAAAAGCCATGGAACCTGCCATTGGCAATCCTTTACCCGAAAAGTTAAATGATTTGGCTTCTGTTACAGCAAAAAAAATTAAAGAAGAACTATCGAAACATAAAAATATACTTGATGAAGAGGTCAAGATTGTTGTTCATAAGCACATATCTAATTTCAATAATATTAAACATGAAGAACGTCGGTTGATTGAACAGGAGATATTCCGGAATTATATAAAAAGGAATACTAAATTAAATATACCAAGTAAGCATTCTATTAGCTGGTTACCAAATGGAAAACCCTGTATAGATAAAGAAGAAATGGACATATCTATAAGTCATAGTAAGTCGATATTATTAATATCAATTGGCCGTTCTACTCAAGGATGTGATATTGAGCTGGTTGAAAACAGGGGAAAAGACGAATGGGAAAGGCTTTTAGATCACAAATACTCTGATACCCTCAAACAAATCGCAATAATAGATAATGATTTTGATTTAAGCTGTACCCGTTTGTGGGGAACTTGTGAATCGTGCATGAAAGCATTTGGTTTTGTTCCTGCTACAATTTCAGCAGTGTGGTTTAACGATAAAGGAATGGTATTTAAAGTAGGCTTTAACAATGAAAATAAATATGTTTTGAGTTTTCCTGTAAAGCTACTTCCAACGAAATTATATGTAATAACATTAGTAATTAAATTAAAACCTGTAAAAGATGAAAATTTTGGAAAAGGGGCACAAAAAAATGATGATATTTTTGATCCCCTATCAGGTAAATTTGTGACACAATTTCACACTACTTTCAAGGATTGCAGGGGATTTTTTGGTAAAACGTATTTTACAAATTATCCGTTATGGATGGGAAATTTAAGGGAAATTATTTTAACCCCTGTTAAAAATAACTTGTTAAAAGACTTAAGTTCAGGTGAGTTTGGAATGGTTACCAACAATTCAACCATTAAAATATATAATGAAGCCGAAACACTAGATAAAATTACCGGAAAATTATGGATAACTAAAGAATCAGATTTAAAAAATTCACTAATTGATTTATGTTACGAGTGGTTTAAGCATGCAGAAAATGGTAAACAAATCAAACTGGCCGATTGTGTGCTTTCAACTACCTGGGTAAAAAATGAAACCCGGGGAATTGTAAAATTATGCCCTTTACCCGGCTATTTTTATGAATTTCTCCAGTACCAGCATCCAGTGATGCGACGGTCTGAC
>CAZWGG010000004.1:0-2571 GCA_964633305.1 uncultured Bacteroidales bacterium | reverse complement strand
GGCTATTTTTATGAATTTCTCAATAATCACTTAAGAGGGAAAAATAATATTGAAAACTCCGGATATTTACTTACAAATTATCCGACTACTAAAAACTTGGGAAATAAGATATACGAATCTGTTTCAATGCCAAGGCCAATTGTATTACTAACAACAAAAATATATCAAACAGGAATCTATAATGCTAATACTGTAGGTAATTTATATTATTCAAATTATTACGACTGGCAAGCTAAAAATATCGAAAGCTTCATTTTTCAACTAGCGCCTGAAGTATTTTTACAAAACGGGAAAAAGGGTGAATTAATTTGCCTTGAAACTAATGTAAATCACCTTCAAGAAGCTATGCCATTTGAAGAAATAGAAGTGAACATGTACTTGGAACAATTGTATACTCGCGGATTTAAAATGTATTTTGAGTATTATAGCTTGGGAAAGCATTCGAAGAGAAAACTGGCATACGGATACAACATTATGCTGTGGAGCAAACGCAGTAATGAAAATGCTATTCCTGTAGCTGAAAAAATACCGGAAAAGGTTCTTAGAGCATTTATGCACAAAAATATGGATGAAAAAATAACCATTAAATAAAGCAGAATAATAGATATTAATGAAACCCAATGTGCTTCGTCCAAAGCCCATGGCATCGGACGAGTGTCTCCGCCTGAGGTTATGGTTTCTGGCAACCGGCTTTCGGCAAAGCAAGGCACAAACTAAAAAGAGGATTAAAAATCTTGAGATATTAATAATATAATTTAAAAATAATTCATCTTTTCTGTGAATCCTTCATCCCAAAAACTGTTATTTTGGTAAATATATTACGATTTCAACTTTTCGGTATTTTTCGAGTTCAGATTCGCTTAAATCTTCCCAATTTTCACCATCTTTTAGCGCCAGTGATTCGCCATAGGAAAAAGTTCGAATTCTATTCTCTCCAATACCGTTATTTTTAAGGAAATCTTTTACAGCAAGGGCACGATTTTTTGATAGTCGTTGATTATATGCTTCATCTCCAAGAGGATCGGTATAACCTTTAATGGTTACATAAAGCCGGCTATCACTTCTTAATACACTAATAACTTTATTCGCAAGTATGCTTTTTGCATCAGACCTAATTGAATAATCATTTAAGTTAAAATTAACGACAATAACATCAAATACAGGGTCTGTGATTATATTTTTCCTTTTTTCCTTCAAAGTAGTATTGATTGACGTTGTATCTACCTTAACAGCAATAGTAGTAGGTTCGAAGTTTTCTTTAACATAAGCTAAATCAGTTTGAATGTTAACTTTACTATTCTTGTCAAGTTTTAGGTTTACTTGCATCTTTACTACATTGGTAATAAAATATTTCTTCCCATCAACTGTTAACGTTGTCAGTACATTTCTGGCACCAGAACTTTGAGAAGCAATTTGTTTAGCAGGCATAAGATTAAACACAATGTCTCTTTCTGAAAATATATCCAATTCTTTTGATAATACTGATATATCAATCAATTCTTCATTGGAATTGTTGTTGCCTGCTTGCCCTGCCGTAATTTGTGAAAGTGCTTTATTATATTCATCTTTTGACTGACCTTCAGCGCCAAGATTATATTTTACTCCTTTGGTTAAAGGGATAATTATTCCGGGGTCTTCTGTCTCAGATTCGGTGTTACCAAAAGTAAGAACATACATTGACCCAGGAATTATAGCAAGTTCCTTTGCCAATATTTGCTTTTTTGTTTCGCTGAATGACTCTGTATTAACAAGAATAGGAAACCCTTCAGACAGTTTTACCTGTTCCTCCTTGTAAACCGGCTTTACATCTACTCTAACATCCCCAACTTTTTTAGGATTAAAAGCCTTCCTAAAATGAGCTATATCAGTTTTAATATTAAAATTCATCTCCTTATTCAAGGGTAAAACAATAAAAAATGATTCCCCGTAAACACTTATTTTTTGGTTATTGATAAATAAGTTCGATTCTTCTTTAGGACTATTTTCCGAATATTCATTATCTTCTTTTACAAACCTTATTGTATATATTTCACCCTCTTTTAAAGGTAATTCTTTTGCCAGTGTAATCAGGTCAATAGGGCTACTATTAGGGTTTTCGTAGTCTTCTGACATTTCATTTATAGCTTTTTTATATTCGTTGCTTATAGGTTTCATTCCCGAGGTAAACTCATACCTGATACCAGCTTGAAGCATTATTTCTGTTTTAAAAAATGGATCAGGGTAAAGAAATTCCTTTTCTTTCCGGTCTTCTGTTAGTTTAGTATTATAAATTATGTTACTGGCCAGGGCGTTCTCATGCCGAATAACCATTTTATAGTCATCTTCAGGTTGAAATGTAAAATTGAAACTCTTTTTATCGTCGGATGCTATGTTATATTCATCGCCATTACTTATATATAGGTTTATTTTGTCTTTTTCCATAAAGGATCCTTTCTTAAACCGAAAAGCAGGATATTTTACCTTCAAATCCAGAAGATGTAACCGGTAGATATCTTCTTTACCAAAGCCACCCGGCCTGTTTGAGCAAAAATAGCCTGTCAGTCCATTAGGACTAAAGCTGAGTGCGTAATC
>CAZWGG010000003.1:29424-39600 GCA_964633305.1 uncultured Bacteroidales bacterium | reverse complement strand
GGTTAAAATAACCAGGGCTTTTAAGATCAGCTCTTGATGGGCCCAAAAATCCATACGAATTCAATTACAAACAATTTATGGCTTTCCGGGGAACCCATTACCAGGTATTCATTAAAAATGAAGATTGGAAAAGAATAGGAAGAAAAAGAAATATTCGGATCATTAGCACCGATATACGCAATAAAATATTAAATCTTTATATACAAAATGGTATAAAAGAGCACGAATTATCATTACTATCTGCAATAACATTGGGGTATAAACAAGAGATGTCCGATAATTTATCACAATCATTTACAGCAGCAGGTGCTATTCATGTTTTAGCTGTATCAGGTCTTCATGTTGGTATCATCTATATTATTTGTAATAGTTTGTTGCTTTTTATAACAAAAATAAAATACGGTAAAGAAATAAGAATGATTATTATAATCGCAATTTTATGGATGTTTGCTTTTATTGCAGGGTTAAGACCTTCTGTAGTCAGGGCTGCCTTTATGTTTTCGTTAATACAAATTGGGATTAGCATTAACAGACCCTCAAACATTTACAATACAATAGCAGTATCAGCTTTTTTTATCTTACTAATTAATCCTTTACAAATTACCGAGATAGGTTTTCAATTATCTTATTTGGCAGTTACCGGAATTGTATTTCTCCAACCAAAGTTGTACAAAATACTTATTTTTAAAAATTGGATCGTTGATAAAATTTGGACTCTTATTACTATATCACTTGCAGCTCAATTAAGTACTGCACCTTTAACCATTTTCTATTTTCATCAGTTTCCTCTATATTTTTTACTAACGAATATTTTTATTATTCCTCTTGTCACACTGATTATCTATTTAACAACTTTGGTAATCTTTTTATCAATAGTACACTTTCCCTTAGGTTTTATAACTAATTTGCTACAGTTTGTATTAAAGATATCCATCATATCTGTTCAACAGGTTGAAAAACTGCCCTGTTCCCTTTTAGAAAATATAAACCTTAACTTTTGTGAAATGTTCATCATTTATCTTATATTTTCTTCAATATCTGCTTACCTGATAAAAAGAAAAAGTTGGTTATTTATCATATCCTTATCTTTATTATTGTTGTTTTTTGGATTCAATACTATGAAAACTGTAGAACTCTATAAACGAAAAAAATTCACTGTATTTAATATTAAAAACTGTTCTGCTTTTTGTTTAGTAAACAATAAACAAGCCATCCTATTTACTGATACCAATAATAGAAAAAGAACCGACTTGTTAACTAAAAATTACTTATTAAAAAATGGAGTCATAAATAACTTGAAAACATTTACTCTTACAGATACTACGTTAAATCATTTTAAAAACTCAGGTTGTTTTCTAAAAAGAATTGGCAAAAACTTTATAATTTTTTCATCCGGATTTAAGGCATTTATTATTAGGGAAAATAATTTTAAAAACATTAACAGTAATAAATTGTGTGTTGATTGCATTGTTTTATTACACGATGTTCCTATTTCAATTAATAAATTAATTGATATGTTCGATTTTAAAATTATTATTCTCGATTCTTCCAACAGCTATTGGTACCGACGAAAATGGCTAAAACAAATTGTCGCTTCTGAATGCATAATTCATTCAGTTTCTGATAATAATGCATTTGAGATTAGGTTTAAAAATAAAAATCTTATCAAAAAGTATTAAAAGTTTTAGATTTTTATTGAGATTATAATTTATTTTGTCAGGAAATTATGTGAATACTTAAAGGAAATGCGGATTATTGTAGCCGGAGCAGGAGAAGTTGGATCACATTTGGCAAAAATGTTAAGCCAGGAAAATCATGATATAATACTGATTGATCCTGATGAGAATAAATTGAAACAAGTAGGTGCCAATCTTGATGTTATGACAAGGGTTGGATCAGCAACATCTATCAGCCTTTTAATTGATTGTGACATTAGGCGTGCAGATCTATTTATTGCTGTTGCAACATCGGAAGAGACAAACATAACTGCTTCCATTCTCGGAAAAAAATTAGGAGCTAAAAAAACTATTGCCCGTATTGATAATCAGGAATATCTATTCCCTAAATATATTAATCATTTTATCGGTCTTGGAATAGATTACATGATTTATCCTGAAAAAATTGCTTCAAGAGAGCTCACAGGTTTATTAGAACAAACAGGAAGTTCAGATTTGGTAAATTTTGGTGATGGAAAACTTACTTTATTTGCTATTCGCTTGGATGCAACTGCCCCAATTATTAATAAAAGTCTTTTAGAAACGGCACAGGAACTTAACAATCAAGATTATAGAGCAGTTGCAATTACACGGCAAGGGAAAACTATTATCCCTCGAGGCACGGATATTTTTTTACCCGGAGACCTTATTCACGTTATCAGTAACCAAGAGGGAATTCATCAACTCATGGAATATTCCGGTAAAGAGCAGATTGAGATAAATAATATAATGATTTTAGGCGGAAGTCGAATTGGTATGTTAACTGCAAAAGAAATAGGCAATCATCATAATGTTAAGCTAATTGAACTTGACCGTGAAAAAAGTTATCGTCTCTCAAATAATCTTAACAATACATTGGTTATTAATGGTGATGGAAGAGATATGAACCTTTTAATAGAAGAAGGGCTCAAAAATATGGATGCTTTCATTGCCGTTACCGGAAATTCGGAAACAAACATTTTATCGTGCGTGTTAGCAAAAAGACTTGGTGTTAAAAAAACTATCGCTGAGATTGAAAACATTGATTATATCGAACTAGCAGAAAATATGGGTATTGACACCATAATAAACAAAAAACTCATAACAGCAAGCCGAATATTCAGTTTTACAACAAGTGAAGCTGTATCTTCCATTACATGCCTTACTGGAACAGATGCCGAAGTAATGGAATTTATTGTTAAAAAAAATTCAAAAATAACAAACGGGGCATTAAAACAAATTGGGTTTCCAAAAGATTCTATTGTCGGGGGTGTAATTAGAGAAAACAATAGTTTTATTGCAAACGGGTATACAATTATTCAACCAAACGACCGGGTCATAGTTTTTGCACTACCTTCAGCAATTAATAAGGTTGGTAAATTTTTCAACTAACAAATTAAGATTTAATTTTTTCTCAAAATTAATAATATCATCACCTTCTGCCATTTCTGGATTTTTCATATTTTTAATTTCTTCATTTAATTTAAAAAGATCTATTATTACTTATTGAAGGCTTCTTTATGCTTCTTTCAATCCCAGTTGCACTAATTTTTAACGAAGATGAAACGGTTTTAATTCTTTTATCCTGCTTCATTACACTTGGCTTCGGTGCAATTCTTTGGTTTATATTCAGAAATTCTAACAAAAGCCTTGGAAAAAGAGAAGGCTATATTATAGTTAGTGCCGGGTGGATAATATTTTCGATTTTCGGAGCTATACCATTTGTAACTACTGGCTGGATTTCTTCCTACTGTGATGCTTTTTTTGAAACCATGTCTGGATTTACTACAACAGGAGCATCAATTTTAACTGATATTGAATCTTTACCTAAAAGCCTGTTATTCTGGCGAAGTCTCACCCAATGGTTAGGAGGAATGGGTATTATTGTACTTTCACTTGTTATATTACCAATATTAGGAATTGGAGGAATACAGCTTTTTATAGCCGAAGTTCCGGGTCCTACTCCGGATAAACTTCATCCTAGAATTAAAGAAACTGCCAAAAGACTTTGGGCTATTTATGTTATTTTCACATTATCAGAGACTATTCTTCTAGCTGTAGGAGAAATGGATCCATTTGATGCTATTTGTCATTCATTTACTACCATGGCTACCGGGGGATATTCAACTAAAAATGCAAGTATCGCATACTATGGATCCCCCTATATTCATTATGTTATAACCCTCTTTATGATCTTTGCAGGCACTAACTTTAGCCTATCTTATTTAGCTATGCATTTTAAGTTTAAACAGGTTTTTGCTAATGAGGAATTTCGTTTTTATATTTTCTTTATTATGTTGTTTACTCTTGCCCTAACGCTTATACTCCATTCTACAACTAGCCAATCACTCGAAAATTCTTTTCGTGATTCACTTTTCCAGGTAGTCTCAATAATTACTACTACAGGCTATGCAACAACCGATTACCTTAAATGGATTCCCATAGGATCTGTTCTATTATTTATTTTAATGTTTTTTGGAGGCTCGGCAGGTTCAACAGGTGGAAGTATTAAAATTGTAAGGGTTGTTTTATTACTAAAAAATAGTTTTCTTGAGCTTAAGCGATTAATACATCCAAATGCTGTAATCCCGGTAAGATTGAATACTCAGGGTGTATCTCCTCAAATTGTCACAAATGTTCTGGCATTTGCTTCTTTTTATTTATTAACTTTCTTATTTAGTGTTATTATTGTTTCATCCCTGGGTTATGATCTTGACACATCTTTTGGATCAGTAGCGGCAACATTGGGCAATATTGGCCCGGGCATTGGAGATGTTGGCCCTGTTGAAAATTATGCGCATTTTCCCATTTTTGGAAAATGGTTCTTATCTTTTCTTATGTTGATTGGAAGACTTGAAATATTTACCGTACTAATTTTATTTTCCACTCATTTCTGGAGAAAATAAATCAATAATTCATTCAATTTCGCCTATCCCTTGTCTTACAATGTAAGGTTCGTCTCTCGAACAATCCACTATTGTAGTAGGTTCATTTTTCCCATATCCCCCATCAATAACGCAATCCACCACGTTTTTATAGTGTTCGTAAATAAGTTCAGGATCAGTAGTATAGTCCAATAGTTCATCTTCGTCGTGTATGGAGGTAGTCAAAACAGGGTTTCCAAGTTCTTTTACTATATCCCTGATAATATTATTCTCAGGAATTCTTATACCAATAGTCTTTTTCTTACTCCTAAAAAATCTGGGGACATTACTGCCTGCTTCAAGTATAAAAGTATAAGGGCCCGGAAGGTATCTTTTCATAAGCTTAAAGGTAGGATTACTAACATGTCTGGCATAATCAGACAGATGGCTTAAATCATAACATATAAATGAAAAGTTTGATTTTTCAAGTTTAATACCTTTTATTTTTGCGACCCTTTCAATTGCTTTTGGTTTTGTAACGTCACATCCTAGTCCGTAAACCGAATCGGTTGGAAAAATAACAGTTCCTCCTTTTTTCAAAATATTTACCACCTGGGCTATTTGACGTTCATTAGGATTTTCAGGATGAATTTTAAGTAACATAACACTTCTTATTTACATACATTTTTAATTATTAGTAAATATGAGGTAATTTAAGATTTTAAAGGTAACCTGATAGTAAAAACCGTTTCTTTTTTATCATTTGTTGATAAAAAAAGGCTTCCTCTATGCATTCTGACTATTTGTCTTGAAATGCTTAATCCAATCCCTTCAACAAAACTAATCACCCCTTTGCTTCTTTCTTCTATTATTTCAGCACATTCATGTGCATCGTCAATATTGCCGGGAGTAACATCCGCTACTGTTTTTTTTGACCCATTCTTACTGAAATTACGTTTTATGGTAGCAGTAATTGTTGTAATAGGAGTTATTGAGTTCATTATTTCGTGAGTAAAGACCCCAATAAGCTTTTTCCAAGAATCAATTTCTTTTTCTTCCAATTCTTCTTTTATGTTCTGAATAGATAAAATTCTATAGAATATATCTTTTACTTTTATTACTGAAGCTTTTATAGCCAATTGCATAATATCATTGTTTTTATTGAATTTAAGTAATACTTGTTCACCTGGTTTTATCGAGAACATTTTATCGCCTAACCCATTATTTAAATTATTAAGTTTATGAATATTATGTAAACTTGCTATTCCGATTATTTCTGAAAGGGCCTGGTTAAAAATTTTAACTTTACCTGATTGGTCAAAGCAAACTAAACCTGTCCCAACTTGAGCAACAATTGCTTGCAGAAAATGTTGTTTAATTTCGTTTTCTAAGCGTACCTGGTAAAAATGTTGTTTTACTTTTTCAAATGATTTTGAAAGCCCTTTAAATGTCCTTTCCAATCTTTCTTCATTAAATGCTACAGTAGTATCGTTTTCTTTTAAGCAAATAATGAAATTAGCCAATTCACGGTTGGTACTTTTTATGTAATGAAATAAACTACCAGTTGAATAAATAAGCAGTATAAAAAAGAATAACGCAGTAGCGGGCTTTTGGGTTTCTGTTAGAAAATAAATGAAGAGTAGGCTAATAAGTGAAATGAAAACTACCCTAATAAATAATATTATTGCAAACCTATTAGGAAACATATGTTTAAAGTTTTATTATTATTTATAATTTATAGAAACTAATGATGTTTAGCCTTCCGGTAAGTTATACTTTCCAATTTTAGTATAAAGAGTAGTTCGTGATATATCCAACATTTTTGCTGCTTTTGTTACATTCCCTCCACATGCTTTTAGCGCTTCAGTTATGGTTTTCGCTTCAATATCTGCAAGTTTCATTGAAGATTGAGATATACTTTGTAAGGTATTGGATTGGGCCAAATAAAAATCGGCAGGATGAAGAATAGCAGAATCTGCAAGAATAACAGCTTTCTCAATCGTATGCTTGAGCTCCCTGATATTCCCCGGCCAGTTGTACTCTAAAAGAGCTTTATACCCATCACTACTTATTTTTAAATTGTATTTCTCATATTTGGTTACAAAATGCTTAAGGAAATAATCCGAAAGACCTGGTATATCATCTTTCCTGTGACGAAGAGGAGGAACTTCAATTTGAATGGTATTTATCCTGTATAATAAATCATCGCGAAATAACCCGTTATTTACCATATCAAGAAGATTTTTATTCGTAGCACAAATTAACCTAATGTTAATTGGTATTGACTTACTTGATCCAACTTTTGATATTTTCCGGTTTTGCAAAGCTGCTAAAAGTTTAGCTTGTAAACCAATGGAAAGATTTCCAATTTCATCAAGAAATAAAGTCCCATCAGAAGCCGCCTCAAATCTTCCAATCCTGCCTTCTTTTGCATCGGTGAAAGCTCCCTTCACATGTCCGAACATCTCACTTTCAAAAAGGGTCTCAGTAATTGATCCCAGGTCTACATTTACAAATACTTCTTCCGATCGGGGTGATCGTCTGTGAATTTCCCTGGCTATAAGCTCTTTTCCTGTGCCATTTTCGCCCAGAATAAGAACATTTGCCTCGGTTAAAGCCACTTTGTATACAGTAGCAAAAACTTGTTGCATCACTTTCGATGTCCCCATAAACATCTTAGTTGTTTTATCAATGTCTTTATTTATTTGTTTTTGCTTTATTTTTAAACTATTAACCTCAATTTTCGACTTTCGAAGTTCAAATGCAGCATTAAGGGTTGCAATGAGTTTCTCTGCATTCCATGGTTTTTGGATAAAATCGGTAGCGCCTTCCTTAATTGCTTTCACAGCAAGTTCAATATCACCATATGCAGCTATCAAAATTATTACAGAAAACGGATCAATTTTAAGTATTTCCCGCATCCAAAAAATCCCTTCATTTCCTGTCGTTCGTCCTGCCGCAAAATTCATATCCAGGAGTATAATGTCAATATCATCTGTTTTGATTTTTTCCGGGATCAAGTTAGGATTTTTAATCGTGATAACGTGTTCAAACTCCTCTTTAAGAAGTAATTTTAGTGAATTAAGAATTTGAACATTATCATCAACTATAAGTATTTTTCCTTTTTTTTGAGTCATAATTTTTATACTTTATGTCTTTTCTAGCTAAGGTTATATAGGAATACTCTCTTCTTTATAAAGTTATTCAAAAATTTTAAAAATCGTTCAAATTTTTAACATTCCATGTTCAATTACTGAACATTTTATTTGTCTTCTCTCATTACACATTTATTAAAGTATTGAATATCAATATAAAATAATTTATGGCATGAGCATTGCCATTAAAAAAACACTAAAATTTTTACATAAAATGATAAAAACAGAACTTTTATCCAAAGTATTCAGGACAGACGAGCCAACAGGTTACCTCGATTCGGCAAATGGTGAAGAAGTAATGAGATTGCTGGAAGGACTAAACAACAAAGGAACAACCATAGTTATGGTAACACATTCACCCAGTCATGCAGAAAGAGCCAACCGTATAGTGCATTTATTTGACGGGCAGATTGTAACAGAGAAAGTTAAGAAAAAAATATAATTAATTCTCCTAAAACAATATTCATAATGTATAATAAAAAAAGTGAAAAAATAGGATGTGCACTGTACTCGGTAGAACCTGATGTTTTCAACATATTTGATTTCCCTTTTATACAAGGTGATCCCTTTACTGCTTTAAATGACCCTTATTCAGCCGTACTTACAGAAAATTTTGCCAAAAAGTTATTTGGGAATTCAAATGCAATAGGAAAAACTGTACTGTTCGATAAGTTAACTTTTACAGTTAATGGAATCCTAAAAAAAATACCTGAGAATTCAATCTTCGATTTTGATATGCTGGTGACTGAAAGACTCAGGACAATTATTTACCCCGATTGGGAAAAACGCTGGTGGGAAGGTGGTATATATACTTTTTTCATTCCTAAAAGTCAGGAAGTTATGCCAATAATAGAAAGAAAATGATTAGAAATTCCTGGAAAGTATTTCCCAAGCTGGCTAGGCAGAGATGTAGATTATCTGGCTAAACCCATGAAAAAAAGTCATTTGTATAATCAGGTAGTAGGTGATATGAAACCTACCATATCTCCTTCATATTTGTATATCATGCTAAGTATTGCCCTGTCTATTTTAGCTATTGCCTGTATTAATTATGTGAACCTTGCCTCTGCTCAATCCATAAAATGTACAAAAAGTATTGCCCTAAACAAGGTGTATGGTGCTAAACCAGTATCATTGTTTGTACAACAAATAACCGAGTCGGTAATAATGTCAGTAGTTTCATTCGAAATTGCCCTGATAATTACCGAACAAATCCTTCCGGTCTTTACACAAATTACCGGACAATGTATAAACCTTAACTATGCTGACATAACTTTAGTAACTTATCTAATCATATTTAGTATCATAATTGAAATATTGTCAGGAATATACCCGGGTTTAGTATTATCGCACAAAAAACCCACTGAAACATTCAGTCTTAAGTCGAGAGGAAAGATCAAAAAAATACGAATACATAAAGGCTTTGTTGTTGTCCAGTTTTTTATAACAATATTACTTGTTATATCAGCCCTTGGTATTATCAAGCAAACATTATTCATGAAAAATTACAACGTGGGATTTGATAAAAAAAATCTATTATCAATTGAAGCAGGACAAGTCAAAAACTGGGATAAAAAATATTCACAGGCAAAGGCTTTACAGGGACGAAATACAAAAATATGCGCATCAATACAAATTTAGTATTGGTACTATATCAGAAAACATCCCTGGATATTATTTTCAGAACTACTTCAAAATTATCCCCGATGGATTTACAAAAGAGGAAGCGATTCGCATTACTTCAACTGCAATAGATGAAAATTTCTTAAAAGTTTATGGGATTACCATGGCTGAAGAACGCTTCTTTTCGTTAGACCATGCAACTGATCGGGATGCTTTTATCATTAATGAAACTGCTATGAAAATGTTTAACTGGAAAACAGGAACAGGAAAACACATCATACTTGATCATGAAGGAATATCTTATCCCATGGTTGGAGTTATGAAAGATATTAATATCAGTTCGCTGCATAATAAAAAAGAACCTGTATTATACAGGTTTGGCCCGCATAATAATTTTCCGGGATTTTTGACCATTCTCTTAAATGATGATAATCAAAAAGAGACCATTCGGTTTTTAAAAAAAACATGGGAAAATCTTTTCCCTGATTATACATTCTTAAGTTTTTTTGTTGAAGAAAAATACCTCGAGAACTATCAAAATGAAGATACATTAATAAAAATTATATTAGTATTCACTCTATTAGCAGTAATTTTATCCTGTATGGGATTGTTCTCTCTTGTATCGCATGAAATAATAAACCGAACCAAAGAAATTGGTATACATAAGGCCAATGGCTCCAAAACGTTGGAAATTATGCTTATGCTATCAAAAGACTTTACCAAATGGGTAGGCATAGCTTTTATTATCGCTTCCCCCATTGCATATTATGCCATGAACAAATGGCTGCAAAACTTTGCGTACAGAACAAATATAAGTTGGTGGATTTTTGTACTGGCGGG
>CAZWGG010000003.1:0-29414 GCA_964633305.1 uncultured Bacteroidales bacterium | reverse complement strand
AGCTTACTTTGTTGCATTACTCACGGTGAGTTGGCAATCGTACAGGGTAGCAAGCAGAAACCCTGTGGAGGCGCTGAGGTATGAGAAATGTTTTTTACTATGATGAAATGATTGAATGATTAATTTGATTTATTATAAATATAAAAAATGAAACACGTTAATGATTTAATATATTTGTGAAAGCGTTTGTTAAAATTAAGAACATAAATCAAATTAATTGCTTTAATAAAGAATTTCCTCATACGTGAAAAAATTAAATAAATTAACCCATCAATTAAATAAAATTAAAGCAAAGTATAGAATAATTGCTTCCAGCCATTTAAAAGAATTAGAAAAAGAAATTGAAGATTTAAATATACAAGGAAAAATAAAAAAAAGCTTTTATGACCAATATTTATCGAATTTTCAATTCAGTCCATCTGGATACAATTTCAATACCTTTTCGGTAATAGTTATCGCTATTCCACAGAGAATTTCACTAGTAGCATTTCATTTAAATAATAGAGTGTTAAAAACAGTGATACCTCCAACATATATATATAAGAAAGTAAGAAATAGTTGTTGTGAAATTTTGTCTGGTATCTTTGGCTATAATAATATATCACGTGCATTTTTACCTGTTAAGTTATTGGCTACTCGAAGTGGACTGGGCAAATACGGAAGAAATAATATTTGTTATATAAACGGTATGGGTAGTTTTGCCCGGATAGAAGCTTTTTTTATTAACCAACAACTTGACAGAGATGACTGGCAACATAAAAAAATGATTGAAATGTGTAAAGAATGTTACCAGTGCGCAGAAAATTGTCCTACAAAGTGTATAAAAACAGCCGGTTTTATTATCGATGCCGAAAATTGTTTAACATACAGCAATGAAAAACCTGGATATTTTTCTAAAAGTCTGAGCCCAACCGCACATAATGCTTTATTAGGATGCATGCAATGCCAATTGGTATGCCCTGCTAATCGTTCTTTTATAAAGGAAAAATCACAAGTTGAATCATTCTCTGAGGACGAATCTAAACTAATCATAAACAACCAGCTTGATGCATCATTAAGTTTAAAGAAGAAACTTATACAACTTGATATGGAAGAATATAAAGCAGTTTTGTCAAGAAACTTAAATGCATTGATACAATAATAATTTATACCCTTCTTTTTATCTTTTTCATTCACTCTCTGTATGTCGTAAACGCTTTAGTATGTCGCTTTTTGTATATTCTTTTTTCTTAACAGGGTTTTTCTTGTAAATAACTTTCCCCGACTTTAACAAATCTTGTACCATTTTCCAAAAGTCATTAAGCAAAGTAATATTGCTATCAACCAAATAACTGCGTTGATTTAACAGTTCGTTTTGTTGTTTATTGTCTGAATTAATATCACTAATAAATGTATCAATTTGCGTTTGTTTTTCAGAGGTAAATCCTTCATTTTCTAATGCTGATAAATGGGGAGTTATTAATTGCTTTACAGTATTAAGACCTTTAACTACTCCTTCGGCATCACGATTACGGCATTTTTTTCTAAGCACAGGAATATCTAAATCTTTAATACTAAGCGGAATAATACTACCAGCCATTTCTATATACCGACCCAGGTCACCCAAAAAATCTGCCACATTGTCCAAGGTGTTATACAGGCTTGTGGTAGTTTTTGCCAGCTTTTTAGTTAATATTACAGGACTAGTACATTCTTTTAACATCCTCATTTTCTGGTCAAAATCATCTAAAAACGTATTATCATAGCGAGGTGAAAAATCAACAAAATCTTGTTGATCATTTATAAAGCTTGTGCGAACAAACTCGCCGATATGTTCCAGTTCTTCAGCTTTGAAATTGAAACTAACTTTATTCATATCTAAAAAATTAAAAAATTAAACATAAGGATGAATCTTCCTCATGACATTGAACACCTTGAATGCTCAAAATACTATATATGAGAAATAATGTTCCCAATACCTCTACTATAATGGTTATTATTAGTTGTTGCTTATCTAGCACGCATCATCGATAATTTACCAAAAATTATAGAGCTCTTACCTCACTCAATAGAATCTTTACTGTAGACCATAGAAAGCCAATCCTTCGTCGTAGAATACTTACAATGTATCATAGATATCTTACTATTAATCATAGAATGCTTTTCTTCTTCCTTAGAACGTTTACCTTATACCATAGAATACTTGTCACACATTGTAAAATCTGTTTTTCTCTCTTCTCACATAACCATTAAAGAACGTAAATTTTCAATTCTTGAAATATTTGATATTCAAATAAATAGAATATTGAATTTAATTGTACTTTTAGAAAATAATTGCTTTCTTGCAATTACTAAATCCTTTGGGAGAAATATACAAAAGAAAATTATAAAAAAATAATTTAATATGAAGTATTCTATTTTTTTTCTTTTTATACCGGTTATGATTACTATTAGCAACTGCCATTCATGGCATCAAGATTTAAAGTTCAAGGAACAGCATCGTCCGCAGTTTCATTTTACTCCACCATCAAAATGGATGAATGATCCCAATGGAATGGTCTATTACAAAGGAGAATACCATCTTTTTTATCAATATTACCCCGATGGTACCGTATGGGGGCCAATGCACTGGGGACATGCTATCAGCAAAGATTTAGTGCATTGGCAACACCTGCCTGTTGCACTATACCCGGATTCATTAGGTTACATCTTTTCAGGTAGTATTGTGGTGGATGAACAAAATACCAGCGGATTTCAAAAGGGAAATGAAAAACCGTTGATAGCTATTTTTACTTATCATGATGTACTGGCAGAAAAGGCAGGACGTATTGATTATCAAACACAGGGAATTGCTTACAGTACCGATAAAGGACGAACATGGATAAAATATGAAAAGAACCCGGTAATAAATAACCCGGGCAGGAAAGATTTTCGTGATCCGAAAGTATTCTGGCACAAAGAATCAGGATATTGGGTAATGATTTTAGCTTCTGGAAACCATGTAGAATTTTACCGTTCGGCTAATTTGAAGAATTGGGTAAAAACTGGAAAATTTGGTTCTAACCAAGGAAGCCATGGTGGTGTTTGGGAATGTCCTGATTTATTCCCGGCAAGAGTTGGAAACAGTGATACGATAAAATGGGTTTTGATTCAAAGTATTGGTAATGTATCTCCTAATGGAGGTTCCGGGACACAGTATTTTATAGGTAGTTTTAATGGAAAAACTTTTAAAAATGACAATCTTCCCTCAACAGTTTTATGGTTAGATTATGGCCGGGATAATTATGCAGGAGTTACCTGGTATAATGCTCCAAATAACCGGCGCTTATTCATAGGATGGATGAGTAATTGGCAATATGCTGAATATGTTCCAACTCAAAACTGGCGCAGTTCAATGACTCTCCCCAGGGAATTAACTCTAGTACAGGCATCAGGAAGTATTCGTTTATTTGTTAATCCTGTTAATGAGCTGGAAATATTAAGAAAAAAAAGGTATACTGTCGATTTTTCAAAGAAATTAGAAATTTCTTCCGGCTTATTCGAAATAATTGTGGAATTAGATTTAGAACAAACAACAGCCTGGGATATAGGTATTGAAAGTTATAATTCGATAGGTGAAAAAATAAGAGTTGGGTATAATGAAATACAAAAACAATTTTACATAGACAGGACAAATGCAGGAAAAAAATCATTTTCAGACAGTTTTGCAGGTAAACATGTTGCTCCCAGAATGTCAGAAAACAAGATACTAAAAATGCATGTATTTTTTGATTGTTCTTCGATAGAGCTTTTTGCCGATAATGGAAGTATAACACTATCAACAATATTTTTCCCAAATGAAAATTTCACCAATATCGAATTATATCAACAACAAGGCACTGTTAGGCTTTTGAAAGCCGAAGTATTCGAACTAAAGTCGATTTGGAAGTGATAAAATAGTATAATTTTAGCTGCTGGAAGAAGTTCGAAGTTCGAAGTCCAAAGCATATTGTCTACTCCGAGTCTTCAGTCTCCCAAATTCAGTCTAGTTAAAATACTCCTATTAGTTTTAATGAAGATACTAATATTGCCAGTAACAATACTATTCGAACAAATTTAGGTCCCCAACTCACGGCTACCTTAGAACCTAAGTATGCGCCAATTGAGCTTCCGACAGCCAATATTAGCCCTAGTTTATAGTCAACCTTACCATTAAGCATAAATATTAGTAAAGTTACAGGGGTATAAAAAAGTACCAAAAAAACTTTCAAAGCATTGGCTTTTACCAGGTCGGCCCCTACCCCCATAACAAGCCCTGCCAAAAGAAAAAATCCAACTCCTGCTTGTATAAACCCTCCATAAATACCAATAAAAAAGAAAATAGCCATATTTAAAATAGTGGGTATACTTCTTGTTTTACCAGCCACTCCTTTTATCCATATTTCAGGCTTAAATAGAATAAGAAAAAACATAACAATAAGCAATGCTCCAATAGCTTTATTCATATTGTCATCACCAAACAATAAAGCGATTAATGCACCAACTATTGCACCTAAAAGAGTTGGTATTCCATAGATTGTTCCTGTACGAAAATCCAAGACTTTCTGCTTTTTAAAACTTGCCGACCCAACTATACTTTGAACAAGAATGCCTATCCGGTTTGTTCCGTTGGCCACATTAGCAGGAAGCCCGATAAATATAAGCAACGGAATAGTAAGTAAAGAGCCACTGCCGGCCAATGTATTTATAAACCCGGAAGCTATTCCTGCTCCTATAACAGCTAAGTAAATCCACCAGTCCATAATTTAACTTCTTTTAAGAAATGATAACCGTATACCTAAATCAATTAAAATTAACCCGGACAAATATTGTAAACGTTGTGAGATTTTTGAATTTCTTAATAAGTATTTACTAAAATACCCTGAAAAATACCCAATAATTAAGAGAAAGGTTAACCCGCAAAAAGCAAGTATTAGCCCAAGTACCATCAAGGTTAACATGCTATTTGTATTTGCATTTTTTATGTTAACAAATTGGGGTAAGAAAGCCATAAAAAACAAAGCAACTTTAGGATTAAATACATTGGAGAGAAATCCTTGAATGAATATCCTGTTATTGTTTATATTTCGTTCCTTTTCAAATTCAAATTTCTTACCTTCAATAATAGTTTTAATCCCTAAATAAATTAAATAGGCAGCTCCTGTATATTTGATCCCCAAAAAGACCATACCCGAAGTTTTAAGAACCATAGATAACCCAAAAGATGCAAAAAGAGCGTAAATTAGAATACCTAATGTAACTCCTAATGAGGATAAAATTCCAGCCTTTTTCCCTAATGAAATACTTCTTGTAACAACATATATTATGTCGGGTCCGGGAGAAACAATCAAAACCCATGATAAAGTAAAAAATAAGCCAAAATCTTTAATTCCTATCATAGTTTAGTTTCAAGTTAAAAGTCTGAAAGTTAAAAGCTTTTTTTACGGAAAATCCGGTAAATAGTAATTAAAAAAATCAACCTATTTTAAAACGAAAATGGTTTATTCATGCTCACTGATTATTTTGCTGAAGTTCACTAAGGTTTATAGAAAAATATCATTTTTTGATTAAGTTATTATTCAACAACTTCTGCGTTCTTCTGCGATTTCGTCTGCACTCATCATGTGGGCGACCGATTACCGAATACTGATTACCGATCACTAAAATTACTGTGCAAACAGGGGATAATCACTCATTATTTTATTGACATTCTGCCGTACATTGTTAATCACTTTTTCATCTTCAATATTCACAATAACTTCATCAATCAGATCAACAATTATCTCAATTACATTTTCTTTTACCCCCCTGGTGGTAATAGCCGGAGTCCCCACTCTTACGCCCGAAGACTGGAATGGAGACCGCGTATCAAACGGTACCATATTTTTATTTAATGTGATATCAGCTCTTTCCAATGTTTTCTCCACTTGTTTTCCTGTAATATCAGGCACTTTAGTGCGAAGATCAATAAGCATGGAATGATTATCGGTTCCTCCTGAAATAACCTTGTATCCTTTATCAACAAAACATTTTGCCATTACTTTGGCATTCTTAATAACCTGTTCGATATAGTTTTTATACTCATCAGTCAATGCTTCACAAAATGATACGGCTTTGGAAGCAATAACATGTTCTAATGGGCCACCTTGTGTACCGGGAAATACTGCTGAATCGAGCAACTGGGTCATGGTTTTTACTTTTCCTTTAGGAGTTGAAATGCCCCAAGGATTTTCAAAATCTTCTTGCATAAGTATCATACCCCCACGAGGTCCGCGCAGGGTTTTATGTGTAGTAGTTGTAACAATATGGCAATGAGGAAAGGGATGATTAAGAAAACCTTTGGCAATTAACCCGGCCGGATGTGCAATATCAACCATTAATAAAGCGCCAACCTTATCGGCTATTTCGCGCATTCGCCTATAGTCCCAATCACGTGAATAAGCAGAAGCGCCGGCAACAATTAATTTCGGTTTTTCCTGTACTGCAAGCCGTTCCATAACATCATAATCAATTGTTCCTGTTTCTTCGTTTACAGTATATGCAACCGGCTTGTATAACATCCCCGAATAATTAACAGGTGAACCATGTGTAAGGTGCCCTCCATGTGAAAGATCGAGCCCAAGAAATGTATCCCCGGGTTTCATTATGGCCATCATCACAGCTGCATTGGCTTGGGCGCCGGAATGAGGTTGTACATTTGCCCAACTGGCATTAAACAGCTTTTTTGCTCTTTCAATGGCAATTGTTTCCACTTCATCCACTACTTGACATCCTCCATAATATCGTTTACCAGGTAAGCCTTCGGCATACTTGTTTGTAAGCCATGACCCCATAGCTTGCATTACTTGGTCGCTTACGAAATTTTCAGAGGCAATAAGCTCAACTCCATGTAGTTGTCTCTCGTGTTCTTTTTTAATAAGATTAAAAACCTGAGTATCTCTTTCCATATTGTAATTTTTATTTTCGACGCAAAAATACATTTTTATTGATTGGATAAAAAAAAATCAGTTCAAATAGTATATAGTATTTTTCAATCCTTTGATTTTCTTTTCACAGAAAACTTCTTAATTTTAAACAAAAAAAATCATGGAGACTCTTAAAAACCAAAAAGAACGTCCTGGATTGCTCACTACAATTGCTATACTTAGTTTTATTGGGTTAGGCTACAGAATCTTTTCCGGTCTTATTAGTGCTGCAATGGGCACAGTAACATCGTTAGTTGCTCCTTTTTTTCGTGATATTTTTGAAGGAGAAGTTGATTTGGACAATGTACCAGACGGAATTAGGGAATTGATTGAAAAAGGTTTGGATATTGCAGCCAAGGCAATGGAAAATGCTTCTGCTATGTCATTAACGATAGTATTACTTTCAATTGTAGCTTTGTTTGGGGTAATAATGATGTGGCAATTAAAAAAGAACGGATTTTATATCTATACAGCTGCCAGGCTTTTTATACTTTTTGTTCCTGTAATATTTCTCGGGTTCAATTTTTTTACCCTATTGTCAATTTCTATGGGAATTGTATTTGCTGTAGTATTTATTGTTCTTTACGGTATAAATTTAAAGTATATGGAATAAATAAAGCCCTACCTTGTAATATCAGGCATATTTTTAATCTCCCAATCTATGGGATAATAAAACAAGTTTATTCTTCAGAAATATCAACTAACCACTTCCTGTAAACAGAAAATATTTTTGATTTAGACAAAAATCCAATGTATTTACCGTTGTCAATAACAGGCAAATTCCAAACGTTATTTTCCTCAAATTTATACATTACTTCTTCCATTGATTCGTATGGAGAAACATAGGTTGGAGGTAAAATCATTATATCACGGATGTGAGTAGTCTGGTACATATCGGTATTAAAAATAATATGCCTGATGTTATCCAACAAAACAATACCAACCAACATGTTGGCTTTAGTAAGAACGGGGAAAATATTCCTTTTTGATTTAGATATTACTTTAACTAATTCTGTAAGAGTATCATCAGGGGAAACTGCCAAGAAATCTTTTTCAATAACCTCACCCATTTCAAGCAATGTTAAAATTGCTTTATCTTTATGGTGTGTAATTAACTCTCCTCTTTGGGCAAGTCTTTTTGTATAGATAGAATGAGGTTCAAAATACATTATTGTCATATAAGCAATTGTAGAAGTAATAATAAGTGGAATAAACAGCTCATATCCCCCTGTTATTTCGGCAATTAAAAAAATTGCAGTAAGAGGTGAATGCATAACCCCAGCCATCATTCCTGCCATACCTGCTAATGCAAAGTTTCTTTCAGGAACATCAATAAAATCGAACAAGTTTATAATTTTTGCAGCAAAATAACCTGCAATACCTCCCATAAACAAGGTAGGAGCAAATATTCCCCCTACCCCGCCACTTCCGTTAGTAACAGACATGGCAACAACCTTAAAAAAAAGAATTAAAATCAAGAATCCGGCAATCACCCAAAATTGATCCTGGAACTGGTAAAATATACTTCCATAAGTAAGTTGGTTTACATTACCATTAAGTATTGTATTTAACGTGTTGTATCCCTCGCCATATAAAGGGGGAAGAAAAAGAATGAGAATGCCCAGTATTGATCCTCCAACAACAAGTTTAGTATATGGGTTATTAATTTTACTAAATAATTTTTCGACATGCATGGAACCCCAGGTAAAATACCAGGATATTAAGCCAGTAAATATTCCCAATATAATATAATAAGGTATATTTTTAAGTACAAAAACATCCTTCATTACAAAGGAAAAGATTTCTCCTTTTCCAAGCAAGAAATAGGCAACGGTAGCGCCTGTAACAGATGAAATTAATAATGGGATAAGCGACCACATTGTAAGATCGAGCATTAATACTTCCAACCCAAATAAAACTGCGGCAATAGGCGCTTTAAATATCCCGGCTATTGCCCCTGCTGCCCCACACCCAATTAAAATAGTAATGGTTTTATAATTTAATCGTAATATTCTACCCAAGTTCGACCCAATTGATGCTCCTGTAAGTACAATGGGTGCCTCAAGTCCGACTGATCCTCCAAAACCTACTGTAAATGTACTGGCAATTAGTGATGAGTAGTTATTATGTGGTTTAATAATGCTATTTTTTTTTGAAATAGCAAAAAGTATCCGGCTTATTCCATGTCCGATCTTATCTTTCACGAATAGCTTTACGAACAAAACAGTAAAAAATATACCGACTAATGGATATGCAAGGTAAAGGATATTAATTTTCTCAATATGCAACTGATGGGTCAAGAACTCATGTGTATAATGAACAAAATTTTTAAGTAGAACAGCAGCAAGACTACTAATTAAACCTATAACAAAACTAAGCACATAAATAAATTGCCTGTGACTTATGTGTTTTATCCGCCATGTTAAGAATTTTGTTAATAGTCTATTTATCCTAATCATATTTTGAATTCTAAACTAGTCTTCCGAGAAATCTTTTAGTAACTTCCGGTATGCCGAAAACAATCTTGCCCTGGAAATAAACCCAAGATATTTTCCTTTTTCAATTACTGCAATGTTATATCGTCCGCTTTCCTGGAATTTTCTTGCTATTTCTTCCATAGAATCTTCAGGATCGATAACATATTCTGGCATAAACATCAGGTCGCGTACATATATGTTGTCATACATATCTGGATTAAACATAATATGCCTGATATCATCCATTTTAACAATTCCCCTGAATGCATTATCCTTGCTAACTACCGGAAAAACATTCCGGTGTGCATGTGAAATAACTCTTATAAGGTCACCTAGTTTTTCTTCCGGGTGTATTATGTTGAAATCCGATTCAATTAAATCTCTAATATTCATCATCATTAGCACAGCTTTATCTTTATGATGTGTAATTAATTCTCCTCGTTGTGCAAGTTGAATTGTATATACAGAATTGGGGACAAAAATTTTAACTGTTGCAAATGAAATAGCCGCTACTATCATTAATGGCATAAATAATTCATATCCTCCAGTAATCTCAGCTATCAAAAATATTGCTGTTAAGGGGGCATGAATAACACCTGCAATCAATCCGGCCATTCCAACCAATGCAAAGTTACTTTCAGAAAGTGAAAGCCCAAAGCTGTTCATAACTTTTGCAAATAATAACCCAGTACATGCCCCAGTAAATAAAGAAGGAGCAAAAACTCCGCCTACGCCACCACTGCCAAAAGTAACTGAAGTTGCCACTACCTTTAAGGATATCACTAGAATTAGCATTATAAGTATAGCTATGATACTATCTCCAAATTTGGGATAAAATGTATTCTCGAATAAATAGGTTATGTCTCCTTCCAAGCTTGTATTAATTGCTGAATAGCCCTCTCCATAAAGGGCAGGAATCAGAAATACTAAGACACCAAGACTTATACCTCCAACTAACAACCGGCTAAAATATCCTTCAATTTTTTCAAAAATTTCGGTTACTTTCATGTACATTTTAATAAAATATACAGAAATTAAACCCGCAACAATACCAAGAACTACAAAATAAGGAAGTTGGCTTAAATTAAAACTCTCCTTTATTTCAAAGGTGTATAAAAAGTTTTGTCCTAAAAAAAATATTGAAGTAACTGCTGCAGTTGCAGATGAGATTAGTAAAGGTACAATGGCAGCCATGGTAAGGTCAAACATAATAACTTCCAATGCAAATACAATTGCAGCAATTGGTGCCTTAAAAATTGCCGACATTGCTCCTGCACAAGCACAGCCAAGCAATAATATAATTTGTTTATAATCAAATCGTAGGAGCCTGCCGATATTTGACCCTATAGCTGCCCCTGTAGCTACAGTTGGTCCTTCTAACCCAACCGAACCGCCAAATCCAACAGTTAATGCACTTGTAATGACTGAAGAATATAAATTATGTCGGTGAATAAAGCCATTTGTTTTCGAAATAGAATATAATACATTTGGTATTCCATGCCTTACAGGACGTTTATTAATATATTTGATGAATATTATAACAAGAAATAATCCTGCCAACGGATAAAGAATATATAAATACCCTGATTCTCGAGTTGCTATATGTGAAAGAAATTCCTGGATAAAATGTACTAGGTTTTTAATAACTACAGCGGCAAAGCCAGCTAACACTCCAATTATTATACTAAGTAAAAGAATAAATTGACGATCAGTTATTTTTGACTTTCGCCAAACTATAAACCTCGCCAGTTTTGATGGTCGTTTCATAAGCCGACAAAGTTAGTATTAATAATTAATTTTGAAATCTAATCTCTATTAATATAAAATTATTTAATATTGTCATAAACAAAATAAAAAACAATGGAATAATACCTTTAATTTGTCGTTATTTAAGATAGTAAAAGTAAAAATGGCATCGAATAAAATGTGGGGTTCAAGGCTATATATTTTTTTTCACTTAGTTTTGTTATCTGCCGTAAGTTTTGAACAAGTTGATACTCCGGGAATTCCTATATTATATAAAGTTACCGTTGATCCAACAACAGGAAATGATTCAATAATTTGGTATTCAAGTTCTTCTGCCAATGTTGATTATTATGTCATAGGACTATCAATTGTTTCAAATCCTAACGATCCATACCTCGTTGACTCAATTGATTTTGTTTTACCTCCCGACACATTTTACGTAAACCAAAACTCTGAATCAAGTTTGCATTCAATCGGGTATACTGTTTTTGCTGTAAACATAGTTTCAGGTGGTATTTACCAAGGTGATTACGATTATCCTGACAGTACAATTTTCACTGTGGCTGAATTTGATTCATGCACTTCGTCAATTACGGTAAACTGGAACGATTATAATACCTGGCGTGGTGATATTTTACAATACAGGGTATACGAAGTAATTAATGGTGGGGTTCCACAACTTATGGCAATTGTTAGTGAAGGAATAAATTCCCATACAATTTCGTCTGTCTCCGAGAATACCCAATTAGGATATTTTATTGAAGCAATACATAAAGACAATAAAAGGGTTTCCAGGTCAAACATAACCGAAGTATTTACTGCCATGTTAAGAAATCCTGTGTACATCACTGCTGATAATGCAATGCCCGGCAAAAATAATAACATAACATTGTCTTTTAGCATTGATCCGGATACTGAATTGTCTTCATACAAAATACTAAGATCAACTTCTTTAACAGGTATATTTGATACTATTGCTACTGTTCAGACTTCGGAAAAAATAATAAATTTTATAGATGAAGAAGTGTCTTATTCATCAACAATATATTATTACCAACTTCTTTCCTTAAATTCTTGTGGACGAATCACACAACGGTCGAATATCATAAATAATATAGTATTAAACGGTGAAACTAATGGAATGATAAATAATTTAAATTGGAATAATATTGATGATTGGAATGGAGAATTAGACCATTATGTTTTATACAGGCAAAATATGGATGATATAAGTTTCATCGATTCATTTTTACTTTCTGATCAAACAAATTTCTCCGATGATTTGACCGGTTTCTTTTCAAATAATACTTCAAATGGAGGGAGGTTTTGTTACAGGATTAAAGCTGTTGAAAGGAACAACCCGGTAAAAAATAACAACATAGCCCTTTCAAATGAAATGTGTCTTACTGTAACCCCGGATATTAAAATTCCCAACGCATTTATACCGAATAACCCTAATGATATCGATAATCGTCTCAGGCCAATTTTTTTATTTGAACCGGAGAGATATGAACTAATAATTTATAATCGATGGGGCAATAAGATATGGGAAGGGACAGAACCATGGGATGGCAAAACAAAGGGAAAATATGTAGCTGAGGGAGTATATATGTACTATTTAAAGGTATTTAACTATAATGAGAAACCTATTGAAAAAACAGGTCATGTTACTGTGATTTATCGTTAAATTTTGGTTTTCCTGAAATAAACAGACACAGAAAAATAGTTAACTTTGTAAGTTATCAAAACTTCTATCATCATACCTTATGAGCGGCACACTTACAGCAGAAGAAATTGAAATTAAGCGGGAATTTAATGACTTGCTATCAAATTGCACCCGCTGCAATAAGAGAGGAGACAAGGCTCTTATAAGGAAAGCTTTTAAAGTAGCTTATGAAGCCCATAAAAGAATGCGCCGAAAATCAGGCGAACCTTATGTTTTACATCCAATATCTGTAGCCAAAATCGTTAACCTGGAAATGGGACTAGGCCCTAAATCAATTTGTTGTGCATTGTTACATGATGTAGTTGAAGATTCGGAATATACCGTTGAAGAAATCGAAAATATGTTCGGGCAAAAAATTGCATCTATTGTTGACGGATTAACCAAGATATCTGGAGTATTTGATAGCAATTCATCATTTCAGGCAGAAAATTTCAGAAGAATGTTACTAACCCTGTCTGATGACGTACGTGTAATTCTTATTAAACTAGCTGACAGACTTCATAATATGCGAACATTGTATTCGTTATCATCTCAGAAACAAATGAAAATTTCTGCCGAAACTCTTTATCTTTTTGCCCCATTAGCCCACAGGCTAGGTTTTTATGCTATCAAAACCGAATTAGAAGATTTGAGCCTGAAATATCGTTATCCTGATATTTATGCTGAACTTGAACAAAAAATCAAAAACAAAGAAAAAGACAGACAAGCTTTTATTGAAGAATTTTCAAAACCAATAAAAAATCAGCTTGACAAAATTAACATTAACTATGACATTAGTGGACGTCATAAATCTGTTTATTCAATCTGGCACAAGATACAAACCAAAAATGTGTCATTTGACGAAATTTATGATTTAATGGCAATTAGAATTGTTTTTAACCCTAGTGATGACATACCGGAAAAAACACAATGTTGGAATATTTATTCCATAATAACCGACATTTACATGCCCAAACCCGAACGGATAAGAGATTGGGTTAGTACCCCTAAAGCCAATGGGTATGAGGCCTTACATGCAACAGTAATGGGCCCGTATGGAAATTGGGTTGAAGTACAAATAAGATCAAAACGTATGGATGAAATTGCCGAACGGGGTTTTGCTGCACATTGGAAATATAAAAGTAATGTATCACAAGAAAGTGAGCTTGATAAATGGCTTAAAAGAATTCGTGAATTACTCGAAAGTCCTCAAGCTGACGCTCTTGAATTTCTCGATGATTTTAAATTAAATTTATTTTCTTCGGAGATTTTTATTTTTACTCCAAAAGGAGATATGAAGAAACTACCACTTGATTCAACTACTCTTGATTTTGCTTATGAGATTCATACAGAAATAGGACACAAAGCTATTGGTGCCAAAGTTAATCATAAACTTGTGCCACTTAATTTTAAACTAAAAAGTGGAGATCAGGTAGAAATTATCACTTCTGATAAATATCATTCACGAAGAGAATGGTTGAATAAAGTAATTACAGCCAAAGCCAAAGCTGCAATAAAATCGGCTATTAAAGCTGAAACAAAAAACAGGACGGAAAAAGGGAAAAAATTGCTTGAGACTGAACTTAAAAGTCTTAATCTAAGGCCTTCATCAAGGATATTTCGAAAACTTCTTCCGGAATATGAAGTTTCCTCTAAAGATGAACTTTATAGCAAAATTGGCAGCGAAATAATTAAATTGGACAACTTAAAAAAAATACTGAAAAAAAATACTAAAAACAAATGGATTAAATACTGGAGTCTTCAATTAACTAGGTCGGCTCAAAGAAACACAAAAAACATAGAAATAAACAACTCATCGCAAGATTTTAATTTTAAAACACCTATTTTGTTGAAGGAAGATATTGAACGTAAGCAATCCGAATACACAATTGCACAATGTTGTAATCCTATTCCGGGTGACGACGTAATTGGCTATGTTAATCAGGAAAAAGACAATGTTATCGTTCACAAAACCAAATGTCCTAACGCACTAAAAATTACTTCTAGTCAAAGTAACTTAGTTGTTCCTGTGAAATGGACAGTGCATAAGGTTTTATCGTTTTTGGTAAAAATTGCTCTTTCAGGAACTGACAAATTCGGTATCTATAACGATATTACAACAGTAATTTCAAAAGATCTTAGCGCAAACATTCGAAATATAAGTCTATCCAGTCATGATGGAATATGGGAAGGAACAATTGATCTATATGTACACAATACCAAAGACCTAAACAACATGATAATGAATTTAAGCAAAATTAAGGGAGTAGAATCGGTTAGCCGGGTCGAAAATCTAAAATGAATCTAATAAAAGTTTTACTCCAATATTAGTTAATCAAGATTTTTTTTTCGAAATTTTGATTATTCAGGATATATTTATAGATTTGAAACATTTAAATTATAATCCAATCTCTATGATAGAGAACAAATTAGCAAAAAAATTTAATTTATATCATTATCAACAAAAAATATACCGGAAAAACATTACAACCTAAGTTATGTTGAGCTTGGTAACAGGAAGGAAATAGAGGGGAAAACTTTTTTCGATAGATAAGGAAAAAAGCAGAGAGATTTTTTTATTGAAAAGTTACATAAACTGCGACAAGCAAGAATAAAAGGTTGTACAGACTTGTGAATTAATTGAAAATACCCGTTGAATTAAAAATAAAGTATGTTATTATAAAATAGTCAAAAAAGCTTATGCTAATTGACCAGGTGGAACTTTGTATAAATGATTCTAATTAGTCATTACTTCACATACCTAACCTATTAATAATCAGCACATATCATTATTTTAATCTATACGCTATGAAAAAAATTTATATCGTTACTATTTGTATTGTCTTTTTTAGTTGTAACTCGAAAAACGATTTACTTTTTTATGATGATTTTGAAAATGATTTGTCGAAATGGGACTTAATAACTCCTCACAAAATTCAGATTATTAATTCAAAAGACCCCTCCCATAAAAATGTTTTAGCCTTATATCCAGGAGGACCATCTGTATATGCCCTAATAAAGAATTCAGAAAAGTGGAATGCAGTTTCCATAGAAGGAGATCTTTTGTTTCCTTCATACTACTCCCACTATTTAGGATTCATATATAATTATAGAATAAACGGACAAAGAGCCGACTTTGGAAGTATTTATATTTATGGGCCATATGGAGGGGCCAGAAAGGAAATGAAAAAAGTCTTTTTAAGAAATAAGTACTATGCTAAAAAAATACACATAGATTCTGTTGGTAATATTATCAGGCCCAATCCTCATAGAGACGGAAATGCTTCTAGGGAATTATATCCGGAATATTATACTTGGTTAGAAAAAGATTCTGCTGTTAAAGTTAATGAATGGCATCATTTCAAATTTGAAAAAATTGATAGTATATGTCATTTTTATATCAATAATATGCAAAAGCCTATTCTTACTTTTGACTTGTACGAATATAATTCAGGAAAACTAGGGTTTAAACCCAGGTATGAAGGAAGTGAAAGTTGGATTGATAACATTAGTGTAAAGGCAATAAATCAATTTTCTTATAGAGGACAGCCTATTCCAAATATTAATTATGAGAGAGACAGTCTTATAAATCAATGGAATGTACTTGGGCCACTTAGTTTTAGAATAGAAGAAATTGAAACATCCAGGTTTAATAAAGCAAAAACTTATATTTCTGATAATAAGGAATTTCGTTGGAATTCGTTTGAAACCGATAAAAGAGGATGCGTATTAAGTGGGAAATTGGGAGAATTTCAAAGTGGAAAAAAATATATTTATTTTCATACTCAAATAGTTTCTAACAAGAAAAAGTTAGTTAATCTTGAATTAGATTCCGGAGAGTATCTCTTAATCTGGCATAATGAAGGAGAATATATAGGATGTTTTAAAGGAAAAAATCCTAATGCCCCTGTATGGTATGATTTCTGGAAAAATCCAGAACATGCAGGAGAAAGTTTCGAGATTAATTTAGAAGAAGGAAAAAATGATATTATTATACTTTCAATGGGGGCAAGATATTCAGGAGATGGATTTTTTGCCAGATGGGAATAGTAAAAATGAAAAAAAGTAAGTAAAGAAGTGTGGTTTGATGCCAGAAAATTAAAAACACAAAAAAATAAAATTTTGTCTTTAATTAATAATACACAAATGAATGTGTATTTCCCAAGTGAAAATGAATTCTGTAATAATCTTTGTTTGGCCATAAAAAATTCGGGACAAGAAGATAATTTCATAAAAAAATGGGGACTCAAGAGTTTAAGTGATATACATAAAATATTAGTTGATAATATTCAAGGAGGATATTCTTCCCATAAAAAAACTATTCTTGAAGAAACTACTGGAGAATCAGTTCTTACAATAGGACCAGGAATGGGATTTTGTGCATTTTTCCTTTCTGAAATATACAAAACAGTATATGTTGCTGAACCAGATCATGAGAATTGTGTAATGTTGGAAGCTATTTCCAAACATTATTTAACAAATAAACAAATATTATGTTCTGATATTTTACAAATATTCAATTCAGGATTATCAATAAATGATCAGGTTATAAACTATTGGGAAGAAAGAAGGGAACTTTTAAAAAAAAGAAAAAAAAATGGATGTGTCTTAAATTTTAGTCTTAAAAAAGCTAATGAACTAAAACATGCATTTGATAAAAAAGTTTCAAGAATATACTTACATAAAGTCTATTCAAGCTTGAGTGTCTCTATTGATTTTTATTCTGCTATAAAATATTTATCAGAATTTATTGAAGAAGATGGAGTTATCACATGGTCTGAACCTGATTATATATTTCATGAGTCACAAAAAACAAATGACAGCAAAGAACTAGAAAAATCATTAAATAAAAATCTGTCTGACATGAATTTACATATAATTGTAAAGCCATATACAATTACATATAACAAAGAAGAAGATAGAATTCAAGAAAAATGGTTAATGTTAAATCTTAAAAACAATGGGCTTAGAAATTAAAGGAACAAAGGTTAACCCTGGAAAAGTTACAGGCAGGGTGAAAATAGTAAAGAATATTTCTGATCTTGAAAAAATACAAGATGGAGATATAATGGTTATCGAAGAAAGCAATCCTATTTTCTCAATAGGGGTATTAAAAGCATCTGGGCTTATTTGTGAAACCGGAGGGGCATTAACCCACTTATGTATTATTTGTTCAGAAATAAATATTCCTTGCATGATAAACGCCAAAGATGTAACAAAAATATTAACGGAAAATATGCACATTACCCTTGATGCATCTAAAAGTGTTATTTATGAAAATTAATAATAGTTTATATGAAAGATATCCAAACTGCAAAAAGAACTAATACTTTTTCAGCAACCCTCCAGCAAGAAGGTGTTTGGTTTCATGCTATGCAAGCAAAAAATGGGGCCTGGAATAAAATTGACGTAGCAAAGTTTACCGGCTTTCTTAATTATAAGGCCCTTACATATACCATTAAAAACATCATAAAAAAATATTCTTCCTTTCGTACAAGTTTTATCATAATTGATAATAAGTTATTTCAACACGTATCGCGTAATTTTAATTTATTGCCTTATATTTTCTATTTTGACATATCAGCTTTCAATAATGATGAAAGAAAAATTTGTTTACAAGATATACTATTACATGAACATAGTAAAAAGTTTAATCTTAGCGCCGGACCTCTTATTCATTTCAATATTGTTCAAGCAAAATACAATGAATATTTCATAATAATTTCAAAACACCATATTATTTCGGATGAACTCTCCAACCAAATACTATGGAGTGAAATTGAAACATTTTATAATGAAATGGTTAAAAATGATAGTATTCAAGTAAATACAGATAATCAATACTTGGAGTACTCTTCATGGCAAAAAGAATTTAATACGACAAAAAACTATGAAAATCAGTTGAAATACTGGAAAAAAAAATTATCAGGAGACCTGCCTTATTTGAAATTTCCCTTTAATTATAAAGAAAACCCAAGTGAACATAGCAGTGAAATGAATATAAAGAAAATATCTTTTGATAAAGATATGACGAAACTTATACGAAATTTCGCGCTGAAAAAAAAAGTTTCATTTTCTTCCTTATTTTTGTCTGCTTACTATATTTTGTTATGCAAGTATTTTGGTAAAGACGATATTATAATAGGAAATTTAATTAATGGCCGTAACACTATTGCAAAAAGATATACTAATTCTGTTGGATTATTTGCTAACAAATTAGCCTTAAGACAAAAAATTAGTAATACAACAACTTTAGAAAACTTTTTAAAAGAAGTAAATACAACACTAAAAGAAGCTTATCATAATAAAGACATTATTTATGAAGATTTATTGAGAAAATTAGAGCTAAAAACAAGTGACATTTTTACTCCTATTTTCCAGGTAGTTTTTAACATGATAAAAAGAAAATCACAACAAAATAACATGTTTAAAAAAACTACGATAACAGATTTATCCAACCCTTTGCATAAACTAAATAATATTGCCGGTCAATACAAACTTTCGTTATCTGTTATCGACGAAAAAGATGAAATTACTTTAACTACATTTTTTATTGATGAATATAATCATAACGTTTTTTATCTCAATATATTAAAACACTATAAAAATATTCTTTTGCTTTTTCTCGAAAAATGTGAAAAGAAAATATATGAAGTCGATATTTTATCAGACCCCGAAAAAAAACAATTAATTTATGAATTTAATAATACAAGTACTGATTATCCAAAAAGTAAAACCATAATAAACTTATTTGAAGAACAGGTAAGAAAAACACCAGGTAAAATAGCTATAGCAACCCATAATTTTGAGTTAACATTTTACGAGTTAAGCAACAAAATTAATTCCCTGGCATCGCAACTAAGAAAAGGGAAGATTAAGCCGGATTCTGTTATTGGTATAATGATTGACCGCAAACCAGAGATGCTCATCTCCATTTTGGGAGTATTAAAAAGCGGAGCTGCCTATCTGCCTATCGACCCCAATTTCCCCATTGAACGAATAAAGTACATGTTAACAGATAGCAGGGTTGAAATGGTAATTTCACAAGATAAATACATATCACGGTTTAATTTAAACGATCAAATAGTGTTTATTAACGCCAATACATCTACCTTATATAAAAATAGTCAAGCAGTTGATTTGCCAAATATCAATAGTCCCGGCGACCTTGCCTATGTTATATATACTTCAGGCTCAACAGGTAACCCAAAGGGGGTAATGATTGAGCATAAAAATGTAATCAACTTCATATACGGAGTGATAAGAGAATTACACCTTACTGAGAATAAAAATATTTTATGCTTAACTACAATTTCATTTGATATTTTTGTATTAGAAACTCTATTACCCTTACTTCAAGGAATTACCGTAATATTAGCAGATGAAAGCGAACAAAAAGAACCTGAATTACTCAAAGGCTTAATAGAAAAGAAAAAAATAGAGGTTTTACAAATTACGCCATCTAGGTTAAAACTTCTAATGAACTATGAAAATACCCTAACCCTATTGAATAGTGTAAAAAAGCTACTTATAGGAGGCGAAACGCTACCGGAAGAGTTGTTTCAAGACCTGAAGAAAAAATACACCGGTAGTATCTACAACATGTATGGCCCAACAGAAACCACTATTTGGTCAGCAATAAAAAATTTAACTCATGAAAATGAGGTAACGATTGGAAAACCCATGGCTAATACACAACTCTATATAATAGATAAAGACATCAAATTATGCCCTATAGGAATAGTGGGTGAGTTATGTATCTCAGGCCTGGGTTTGGCCCGGGGTTATATTCACAATGAAAGTTTAACAAAAGAAAAATTTATAGAAAATCCCTTTCAACCAAACAGCCTGATGTATAAAACAGGTGATTTAGCGCGCTGGTTACCGGGTGGGAATATAGAATATATCGGCAGAAAAGATTTTCAAGTTAAGATTAGGGGATTTAGAATTGAATTAGAAGAAATAGAAAGCCAATTATCAAAACACGAATTAATAAAAGAATCGGTAGTACTTGCAAAAAGTGCAGAGGGAGACAAGCAGCTGGTAGCATATTATGTGTCTGAAAAAGAAATTGAATTTGGAGAATTAAAAAGTCACTTATCGCAAAACTTGCCAAATTATATGCTTCCTGCACATTATGTCTTCTTAAAGAATCTTCCATTAACATTTAATGGAAAACTTGACCGGAAAGCCTTGCCCCAACCAAAAATTGAGGCAGGAAATGGATTTATGGCCCCCTCCAATAAAATTGAAGAAAAAGTTGCTAAAATATGGTCGGATGTATTAAATATAGAAAAACAGCTTATTAGTGTGGACAAAAGCTTCTTTGAACTGGGAGGACATTCATTAAAAGCTATCCAATTTATCTCACAATTAAATAATCAGCACAATTTAGAATTAACCTTAAAAGAGGTCTTTAATTTCCCAACCATTGAAAAGTTGGGCAAGGTTCTTTCAAAAAAAACTTGCAAAAACAAACGAATAATACCAAAAATAGCCAAAAGAACTTCCGAATTAGCATCAACGCAAAAACGTATTTATTTCCTTCAGCAATTATTGCCTCAAAGTACTGCATATAATATACCTAAAGCCTATTTAGTGAAAGGGAATATTGATGTAAAAAAATTAGAAAAATCTTTTATTCAATTAATTAAGGTTCACGACATCTTAAGAACCGGGGTCAGTGAAAGAAACGGGACGCCGATTCAAGAAATAGCAGACGATGTAAACTTTAGCATTGAAGTAATTGATAATAAAACCCCTGATTTAGAAAATATTCAACGCTATATTGTCCCTTTCGAGATTGATAAACCTCCACTATTTAAAGTTACTTTAGTCAAAAAAAATGTTAATCAAAATATCTTAATTTTAAATACTCATCATTTAATTTCTGATGCAGGTTCCAGTGAAATTTTATTTAACGAGTTGATAAAATGCTACATTACATCATCTGTTACTATTCCTCAATATCAATATTTTGATTATGTAAACTGGTTAAAAATTAAAGAAAAAAAAACATATGAAGACCAACGGGCATATTGGCTCAATTTGTTTAAAGATATTAATAACCCTGTTCATTTACCTTACGATCATATAGCAAAAAATGATTTAGAAGAAAGTGGGGAATCCATTAAGTTGGAATTAAAAAAAGACACCTATCTAAAATTAAAAAGTTTAGGAAATAAAACAAATGCTTCATTGTATATCCTGATGTTTGCTATTTATAAAATCATCCTTTCAAAATTCATAAATAATGATGATGTAATTGTGGGTACCCCAATGGATAACAGGCCATATCCCGAATTTGAAAATACATTGGGGCTATTTGTTAATACACTGGTTATTAGAAGTAACCCTGCTGATAACAAAAAATTTCTTGCCTATTTACAAGAAGTAAAAGAAATTTTACTAAAGGCCTACGAAAACCGGGACTATCCATTTGAAGTGCTGGTAAATGAATTAGACATAAAAAGATATCCTGATAGAAACCCATTATTTGATACTTTTTTTAATTACCTGAAGATTGAAAGAAATAATCAACTCCAGGAAAATGATATAGAATTTATCCCTATTCATTTAAAAAAAGAAAGCACAAAATTTGATATTCGGGTTTTTGTCCAGGAAAGCAATAATGATTTAGTTATATCATTCAATTATAAATCGAATTTATTCAAAAATGAAACTATTGAATACCTGGTAACTCAATTTGAAAAACTTATTGGTGAAATCATTTTAGATGATAACAAAGAAATCGGAGAATATGATATTTTTAGTATAGCGCCCCAATATCTTGAGGATATGGCGTACAATATTCTACATACAAATAATATCGACCTAGTTGCAAATAATCTGTCAATTGGACAACTATTTAGTGAGACTTTGAAATTAGAAAATAAAATAACTCCTAAAGTAGGGCATACAGATTTTGAAAAAAGTGAGATTGAACAATCCATTCCATCTCGATTCGCTAAAATGGTACATAAATATTCAAATAAAGTTGCTATTAAAACACCTTACTCTGAAATTTCTTACTATGAATTTAATAAAAAGACAAATGATATCGCTGCTATATTGTTGAACAATAGATATTCAAATAGCTCTTTATATAATGGTATTGATAATGAAATAGTAATTCTGCTATGTGGACATAATGAGCATATGATAACAGCTTTATTTGTTTGTTTGAAAGCAGGGAAAACGTATGTTCCTGTAGACCCAACCAATCCCATTCAACGTATAATTAGTATAATTAATGATTGTAAGGCTAAGTTAATCCTGATTGATTCAAAAAATAAAAGATTAGCAGAACAAATCACTCGCCATTTAAGTTATAATATACCCATAATTAACATTGAAGATGTTCAACACAGCCTTATTGGGACCAACAAAGTTGCCAATATTGATATAACCAAGAAGCATTGGGGTGAGCCTAGTAGTGTTTGTTATGTGCTGTATACGTCTGGTTCAACAGGTAAACCAAAAGGTGTTTATCAATCTCATAGAAATGTTTTACATTTTATAAGAGTTTATACAAATGCATTAAAAATTAATTCGAGTGACAGAATGACAATGCTTTCGAATTATTGTTTTGATGCTGCAGTAATGAGTATTTATGGTGCACTACTCAATGGTGCCGCACTTTGTGTTTTTGACATAAGAAATGAAGATGTTAAATCATTACATGGTTTCATTAATAGAGAGAAAATTACGATCTACCATTCCACACCTTCCATATATCGAGCATTTCTTTCCAATATGGAAAATAGTTCAACGTGTGAAACAATTCGTTTAATAGTATTGGGAGGTGAACCAGTAGTAAAAAAAGATGTGGAATTGTATAAAAAACATTTTAGTAATAACTGTATTTTTATAAATGGTCTCGGTCCAACCGAATCAACAGTTACGCTACAAAATTTCATTAATAAAGAAACAAAAATAAGCGGTGAAAATATACCTGTTGGATATCCTGTTGAAGATACACAAGTCTATATCCTTAATAAAGATGATGAGCAAGTTGGTATTTATGAAGAAGGACAAATTGTATATCAAAGTGATTTTTTGGCGTTAGGGTATCTTAATGATGTGGAAAAAACTCAATATTCATTTCCTTTAAACCTTATTGAAGAAGGGAAAAGATATTATAAATCTGGTGATATTGGAAGGCGGTTGCCTAATGGTATGATTGAGTTCATCGGCAGAAGGGATAATCAATATAAAATAAGAGGTATCAGGGTAGAAATGGGAGAAATTGAAAATCAACTTCTTAATATTGAATATATAAAACAGGCGAAGGTCTTGGTACATAATCTTGATGAAAATGATTCAATATTAATTGCCTTTATAGTTTCTAGCATGGACAACAAGAAAACATTTAATATTAAAAAAAGACTTAGGCAAATATTACCAAATTATATGGTGCCTTCTCACATTATATATGTTGATAGTATCCCCTTAAATCAGAATGGCAAAATTGATAAGTATAAGTTATTAGAAGGTCTAAACTCATTAAGAAAAACAACCAATAAAAAAAATTTACCCGAACTGGAAATAGAAAAAGAAATGGCTAGTTTATGGAAAAATTTATTAAAAGTAGACACCGTTTGTTTAGATGATAATTTCTTTGACCTAGGTGGACATTCCTTTAGATTGTTTGAGTTAATATCGTTAATAAAAGAAAGGTTTAAAGTAGAATTATCAATCAATAGTTTTTTTAATCAAAATCTTAAGCAAATAAGCAAGTTAATAATTAAAAAGTCTAATAGCTTGAATAAATAGAATGGAAAAATTTTATATTCAATATGACCATATAAACATATATTCTGTTTATCATGAACCGAAATTCTCAGAAAATAATTCCAAGGGAGTTATTTTATGTTATCCCATTGGTCATGAGTATATCAGATGCCATAGGTTTTATGTTCAATTAGCAAAAAAAATTACCGAACGGGGATTCCATGTTATACGATTTGATTATCCTTTTTCTGGCGATTCCTTTTCAATCGAAAATGAAAATACTAATAAATTCACCATTGATAATTGTCTTAAAAGCATTAAAGCTGTTTGTTCGGAAATAATTGAAACCTGTGACCTTACTGATATTTACATAGGAGGATGTAGGCTCGGTGGTACTTTGGCTTACTTGTATTCCATTAATGAACAAGTGGCCGGGACATTTTTATTGAATCCTATTATTGATGGAAATATATACATAAATGAAATAAAACGAGAATATAAAGAATGGTTACATGGATCATTTACTTTCGAAAAAGACAAAAAGGAAAATTCTTTAAACATTTTTGGATTTGAATACAACCAAATGCTATTAAACGAATTAAGTTCTTTAAATATATTGCAGCAAATATTGCCCAAGAATAGTGTCCTATATATTGATAAACATAATTCCTTTAGGGCAACATCTGATAACATAACTTTTAGAGAATCAGTAAATCAATCATTTTGGATAAAAGCCGAAGACGATAGAAGTAAAAATTTGGTACCCATTGATGAGTTAAATTTTATTGTTGATTGGTTATAAATGATGGAAAGAATAATAAACTTTGGAAAATCGTCATCTCTATCTGGCATTCTAAGTTATTCGGAAACAAGTAAACCGAAGTTTTGTATTGTATACCTCAATGCAGGGATAGTCCATAAAGTTGGCCCAAATTGCATATATGTTAATCTTTCACGTAACTTATGTATGGAAGGAATTTGGGGATTCCGGTTTGATTATTCAGGATTAGGAGACAATATCAACGAAGGCGATGATACATCGTCAGAAGACAAAAAACTAAGTGAAATAGAACAAAGCATTGATACAATTAATAAGGAAACAGGTATATCAAAGTTTATTATCATTGCTTTATGTTCATCTTCCTCTGTTGCTTTGGATGCTTTTAAACTCATTAAGGCTGTAAAGGGAGCAGTTATAATCGACGGGCTATTTTTAGGTAATAGTGGAGGCAAAGAATTGATTATGGAGGCAATTAAAAGATGTAGAATCAGATATTATAAAAAGAGCTTGAAAAGTGTTATAAGGTGGAAAAAATTGATTACGGGTAAAAGTAAAGTATTAAATAAGAAATCAATCCACGTTATCATAAATTTATTTTATGAAAAACTTTCTCATAGATTTCGAACTACTACTAAAACAAAAGACGTCGATGCCATTAATCAATCTGCCAGGCCAATTCTTAAGTGGGGTGAAATTGTTACGGATAAAAAAGTATATTTAATATTTACCGAAGGTGGGTATATGTATGATTTATATAATTTATCTTTAAAAAAAGGTTTAATTGCCAAATCAAGCAATAACAATTATAAAATGGAATTTATAAAAAACATAGATCATACATTCACTCCTAAATGGAGCCAGGAAGAATTAATTTCGAAAATTAAATTTTGGCTTAAAAATGAAATATTTTAATATTACACTTTCCAACAGATTACAATTTATTATGGGGCTGTGTCCGTAAATGTCTGGATTTCAGTGGACAAATTTTTAGAAAATAAAATTTAACCGTAAAAAAAACGTGCTAAACTCAAAATGCCTGACTGTCTTAAGCTATACTGGTATTGAATAGGCCTAAGAATTATTCAGCGATAGTGTAATAGTGATAAGGCATTTTTAAGAGGGTATCTCCCACCATATATAAAGCCCTCTGGTATTTTTCAACTTAATCTATTACCTTTAACGAAAAGTGGCAAAATTGATAAAAGTTATATAAATTCACTGGATATTATTATTAATAGTGAGGTTGTAACCTATTCAAATAAGCTTCAGGTTCAAGTTTCGAAAATTTGGAAGAAATACTTAAATATCAAGTGTGTTAGATTAACCGATTCTTTTTTTGATTTAGGAGATGACTCATTTATGATTATAAAAGTAAATGCTGAAACAGAAGATAAATTTGGATATAGGCTATGCTTAAGGCACTATTTTTCTTATTCGTTAGGAGAAATTGTAAACAGTATAACGAACCCTATAAAACATCAAAATAATGATTAAAAATTACTTCAATACTTTTGTCAGGCTAATTAAAAGCAATAAACTAGTCAGTTTATTAAATTTCTTAGGTCTAATAATGGGTATTACAGCTTGTATTCTTATATTTTACTATGTATTGTATGAAAAGAGTTATGATAAATTTCATAAAGATAAAGATCAAATATACCGTATTATAACAGAGAATTATAAGAATAATCTATTAACTCGTGAAAGTACATGTACTCCGGTTCCGATGGCAAATGCTGCAAAAAATGAAATTTCCGAGATAGAATCGTTTACCCGTTTTGCATTTTGTGGAAATGCAGAGCTTAACTATGAAGAAAATAATATTTTTGAAGAAGATGTATTTTTTGTTGAACCCTCTTTTTTTGATTTCTTTTCTTTTCCAATAAAGGAAGGGGCAAATTATGATGTTTTAAATGAACCTAATACCATGTTCTTATCTGAATCGTTTGCAAAAAAAATTTTTGGAGAAGAAAACCCTATTGGTAAGATCATAAGCATTGTCAGCTTTAATAAGAAGCATTATTGTACGATAAAGGGGATATTTTATGATTTACCCGAAAATACTTATTTCAAGATAAATGCAGTTGTTTCTTTTCGAAATTTCTACTATACCTGGGGAGATCATATGGATGAAAACTGGATTTTCCATCTGATTCATACATATATCAAAATAAATCCAAACGCGGACCCTAAAACCGTAGAAGAAAAATTAAAAATCCTGGCAGAAAAGTATATGGGTGATTTTTTTAAAACGAGTAATGTATATAGAAAGTATAAATTACAGCCCATTGATAACATGTATCTTTATTCTGATATGTTGTATGAATTCGGAAAAAATGGTGATGGAAAATCTGTTACCTATCTAAGCATTATTGCCATACTTATTCTCTTAATCTCTTTAGTTAACCTGTTGAACCTTCAATCTTCACAAGCAATTAAAAGAGCAAAAGAAATTGGCGTGCGTAAAATTTTAGGAGGAAATAAAACAAACCTGTCTAAACAACTCTACATTGAAAGCATATTCTTAAGCCTAATAGTAATAATTATTACGGTTTTTCTTTTTTTGCAATGCAGATACCCGGTACAACAACTCATAGAAAAACAAATTGCTATAATGCACTCGGTTTGGATAATTGTGATAGCAATATTTGCATTAACTTTTATTATACCCGGAACTTTTTTATTTGTACTTCTTTCTTCCATTAAAAGTGTCGATGTATTAAAGGGAAAAAATAAAGTTAAATCAACCCATACATTAATCTTATTAAAAAAATCATTTCTTCTTTTTCAATTTATCGCATCATTTACTTTTATCACACTTTCGTTAACCATTAACAAACAGCTTAAATATATTTATAATCAAGACTTGGGAATAGACATTGATAATACACTTATAATCAAAAAACCATTTATTCCCCAGGACGACATTGCCTACTTTAACAATTACAAATCATTTTGCCAGGAAATAAAAAAATATCCGGATGTTAAGAATATATCACAATCAAAACATATCCCAGGTGAAGATATTATTTCACGGCAACGGTTCCGAAAAAAAGGAGAAGATGTAGCAAAAGAAGAATATTGCTCTGTAATGACAGTTGACTACGATTATTTATCAAATTATCAACATAAATTTTTAGCCATTAAAGAAACTCCAAAAACTTATTATGAAAATAACAATAAAATTATTCTTAACGAAGATGGGGCTAAGCTTTTAGGATTTAACGATTATGCTAATGCAATTGGCCAAATAATTCTTAGAGGAGAAGCAGAGTTTGAAATTATAGGTATTATAAAAAACTACCATCAACAATCACTTAAACTAAACTACCTGCCAACTGTCATGATCCTCAATGAAGACCCTACAGGTGGATACCTGTCTTTAAAGTTAAATAATAATAAAAATAATGCAACATTAATAGAATCAATAAGAAAAATGTGGAAAGAACATTTTCCTGAAAATCCTATTCAATATTTTTTTCTTAAAGATTTTTTTCAAAAACAGTATTCATCTGAACTATTGCTAAATAAGGTAATATTAATACTAACAATTATCTCACTAATTATTACTTTTATGGGAGTATCTGGTATATCATTTTCCGAAATAGTAAATAGAACAAAAGAAATAGGTGTAAGAAAAATCCTGGGAGCTTCAATATCACGATTGATTCTTACATTTGCAAAAGATTTTCTTATGCTTATTATCATTGCTATTTCAATTGGCTTTTATATAAGTTATAAATTGATAAATAATTGGTTAAATGATTTTGCTTTTAGAATTAAAATGCCTTGGGAATTACTAATTATTACCTCCATTATTTTATGTGCCTTGGTTATTATGACTATTTCGATATATGTTATTTTCGTTTCTTCTGCAAATCCTGAGAAAGCTATCAGAAAAGATATGTAATTGGTAATATGTTTGCCTTTATTCTTGTTAAAAACTAATATTTTTGTAATTAGTGCCTGCCAGAAAACTCCTATTTTTTAAAGTCTTTGATAAGAAAACG
>CAZWGG010000002.1:0-40711 GCA_964633305.1 uncultured Bacteroidales bacterium | reverse complement strand
GACAAAAGTTATTAAATTATTTGAATAAAGAAAGTTTATTATATAAGTTAAAAAAAGAGTTTATTAATCTTAAGGAGGAAATTTTAATAATGATAATTATTGATAGTTATTTAAAAAATGTTAATGGTATGACAGTTAAAGAGTTCAATGAGTGCAATTGTGTATCATGTGGTAAGGCTTTCAATGAAACGACAAACAAACCTACAGAATTATTTTTTAGTCATGGACAAAGAATTATATTACTTTGTCCTGAATGTAAAAAACGATTAACAGATTTATTAAAAGGTGAAGAGGAAGGAAAGATAAATTTATAATGATTAAACAATTTGAAAACTATTTAATATTACTAGAATTTAAAATAATACTATCGGATAAGGGAACCCTATTTAATAGGGTTCTTATATTAAAAAGACATATATTATATAAAATTTATGAGGTGTTGAAATGAAAATATTAAAATACGACGAATGGTTAAAAGAAATTGAAGTTGTTGTTGACCAACAAGAAAAAGTTAATTATTGGATAACTAATTATTTTAAGAAAATGAAAATCCCTTTTAAAATTGAGCATATGAAAGCGGGGGATTATGGATATAAATTTAATGATAAACCACAATTAATAATTATAGAAAGAAAAAACAGCCTGACAGAATTATCTGGTAACTTATCAACAGAAACTAAAAGAACACGATTTTATAAAGAATTTGACAAAGTTTCAAAATGTGAAAAGTATCTTTTAATAGAAAATGATTCAATAGATAATTTATTAAGTGGGTGTTATGGATCAGACTTTAATAAAAATTCATTCATAGCAAATTTTTTATTATTACAAAAAAGACAGGGCATAAATATATACTTTGTAAATCGTCATAATATGAGCGTGTTAATTTTAAAAATATTCTACTATCATTATTACGAATTAGCTAAGAAAGTGGTATAAACAAGTTGATTATGGTATAATAAATATAAAGGGTATAAAGGAGGCTAAGACATGTTAATAATGATAATAGGTTTAATAATAGCTGTATGTGTAGGGCTGTTAGTCTGGAAATTTTTAAATATAATAAATTATTAAAGGAGATGATAGTAATGGGCCAAGGAAATAATGATTTAAAATTAGATGCTGGTACACTATATATTAATTATGGTAAAGAAAATCAAAAAGTACTTGCTACAGTACAAGAAGTTAATTTTGTAATTAGAAGAAAAGATACTTTTCTAGAAAAGGTAGAAATTTTAGCCTGGAAAATTAAATTTAATTGGTTAGCCTTTAAACTATTTTATTTTAGACTTAAAAGGATGTGTAAAAGATAATGAGTTATGCCAATAAAGATTTAAAGATTGATAAAGAGTTTGAAAGCTGGATACCACCTTTGACAAAAGAGGAATTTGAACAATTACAAGAAAATTGTTGTAATGATGGTATAAGAGAACCAATTTGTATATGGAATGATTTAATTATTGATGGTCATAACAGATTTAAGATATCTAAAGATAATGGTTGGTTAGATTTTGATACAATCGATTATACTGAGAGGTTCCAGGATAGACACGACGTATTAACATGGATATTATTAAATCAAGCTGGTAGAAGGAATTTAAATAATTATGATAAAGGTCTATTAGCTTTAAAGCTCCAAGAACTTTTAAAAATTAAAGGTAAAGAAAACATGTCAAAGGCCGGGGAAGGTTCCCCAATATTGGGGAAGGTTGATAGTGAAAAAACAGCAGCAGAAACTTTTAATGTTTCAAAAGGTACTTTGAATAAAGTAAAACAAGTTGAGGAAAAAGGAACAGTTGAACAAAAGAAGGAGCTAAAAACAGGTACTACAACAGTTAATAAAGTGTATAACGATATAAAGCAAGCTGAGAAACGAAAAGAAATAGAAAAGTTAAAAACTATTAAAACACCAATAATAACTGGATTATATGATGTTATTTATATTGATCCACCATGGAAATATGATTTTTCACAATCTAGTAATAGAGAAATTGAAAATAATTATCCAACTATGTCTTTAGAAGAACTAAAGGAAATTAATATACCAGCTGCAAAAAATTCTGTTATGTTAATGTGGGCAACAGCACCAAAATTAATTGAAGCTATAGAATTATTAAAATATTGGGGTTTCAATTATAAGACTAATATGGTATGGGATAAAGAAACTATTGGCATGGGTTATTGGTGTAGAGGACAACACGAAATTCTTTTAATTGGTACTAAAGGAGAAGCAAAACCACCAGAACCAGAAAACCGTTTTAGTTCAGTATTTAGAGAGAAAAAAACAAAACATAGTAAAAAACCAAACAAATATTATAATATGATTGAAAAAATGTTTCTAGGCAAGACTTTATTAGAAATGTTTGCAAGACAAAAAATCAATAATAATTGGAATGTGTGGGGTAATCAAGCAGAAGGGATTGTTGAAAATGAATTTAAAAATAAATGAATTTAACACTGATTTAGAATATGCAGCAAAAGATTCTTTATTTACTAATTTTTATTCTAATTTTTTTACAGGAATAAAAACTATAAAATTTGTTGAAGACTTAGACACACAAAAAAAAGGTATTGATAAGATAATTACTTTTAATAATGGTCATATTATAACTATTGACGAGAAAAAACGTAGGAAAGATTATAACGATATATTAATTGAAATTTATAAAAATAAAGGACTAAAAAGAAAAGGTTGGCTTTATTATACAGAAGCAGATTTTATTGCTTATGGTATGGAAGATACAAAGAGAGTGTTTTTAATTAATACATTAAGCTTGCAAGAATTATATTATATGAATGAGGAAAAATGGTTATCTTATAAACCATTATATTCATATAACCCTGGATATGTTACAGAGAATCGAGCAATACCAATAAAAGAATTGAAACACTGTATTATAGCGGTGTTTGAGGAATTATGATATAATATAATTAGAAAGAGGTGAAAGGGTATGTTTACAGAAAGGAAAAAACAATTTGCAGATAATTATTTAGTGTGTTTCAATGCAACAGAAGCAGCAAAAAAAGCTGGTTATCATTCAACTACAATTGGTGGTTTGAGAAAAAAAGCATTTATGTTATTAAAAGATAAAGATGTTGCTGAATATATAAAAGAAAGATTAAAAGAAAAAGAAGATCAGGATATTATAAAAGCTGATGAATTACAAAAGTTTCTTTCTAATTGTATACGAGGAATCGAGACAGAAACACACCATTTTGTCATAAGAACATCAGAAAAAGCTGGAACATTTAATGATGAAATAATAGAGAGACAATGTTCACTCAAAGCTAGGGATAAAATAAAAGCGGCTGAATTAATGGCAAAAATACTAAAATTAATGGATAGTAATACAAATCAGGATCGTGTAAAAATTGTTTTTGATTCAACGGTCCCAACTAAAAATATAGATATAAGTAGTGATGATAATGATTGAAGAAGTAAAAACAATTAAATTTGCTGATTTAATAGGTCCAGTATATTATGAAATGTTTCACAGTATAGAAGCAGAGGAAAAAATGACATATTGGCTAAAAGGTGGACGTGGTAGTTTAAAGGGTTCCTTTGCTTATTTATATACAATATTAGATTTAACAAGAGATGCAGAAGCTGGTGTTAAAACACATGCAGTTGGTTTAAGAAAAGTAAAAGATACTATAAGAGATTCAATTTTTACCAATTTAATCTGGGCTATTAATATGTTAGGTTTACAAGGTATTTGGGATTTTACAGTTAGTCCGATGAAAATATGGCATGTTAAAACAGGAAATACTATTCTTTTTAGAGGTTGTGCAAATCAAAGAGACTTTGAAAAGATTAAGTCATTAAAATTTGAAGAAGGTTATTGTAAAATTGCTATCTTTGAAGAATTAACAGAATTTGCTGGTATGGATGAAGTAGATTCAATATTACAATCATTATTTAGAGGTGGAGACATTGCAAAAGCTTTTATGATGTATAATCCACCAGCTAGCAAAAAGAATTGGGTTAATGACCATTGCAGAGAATTAGAACAATTAGAAAAACAGGGTATTGACACAGATGTATATATACACCATAGCACATATTTACAAGCCCCAAAAGAATGGTTAGGAAAAGCTTTTATAAATAAAGCTAAACAAATCAAAGCAATAAACCCTAAAAAGTATAGACATATGTACTTAGGGGAAGAAGTTGGAGAAGGTTTGGAAATATACCCAGAAAAAAATCCAAAAACAGGTGAAGGTTGTCTTGTTTTAAGAACAATAACAGACGAAGAAATTAAAAAATTCACTCAGGTTAAAAGGGGTTTAGATTTTGGTTATTCACATGCTACTTGTTATGTTGAATGTTTTTATGATGCTGCTACAGAAACAATATATATATTTGATGAAGTATATCTTTATAAAGCTAATAATAAAACATTGGTAAGAGAAATAAAACCAAAAGCAGGTTCTTTATTAATACGTGGTGACTCAGAAGATCCACGGACAATAAACGAATTAAATCAAATGGGACTTTATATAATTGGAGTTGAGAAAGGCAAAGATTCAAAAGATCATGGTATCAAGTGGGTATCAGATAGAGCAACAATAGTAATTGATAAAAAAAGATGCCCTAACATAGCTAATGACTTTGAAACATATGAATTTAAAAAAGATGTAAAAACAGGCGTCATAATTTATGAATATCCAGACGAACCAGACGGTTCAGCAGCTGTAAGATATGCATTAGAACCAATAATCAAAAATAGTAATTGGAAATTCTTTTAAAAAAGGAAGGTGTTATAAATGGCTAATAAAATTAAAGGCGACAAAGTACCAAAAACAAAAAGAACTTTTTTATTACCACCTGAAACAATTGATTATTTAAAACAGTTGGCCGATAAAAATGATTTTTCTATTAATGATATGTTAGATAGATGTATCTTAGGATATGGAACAGATGATAAAATAAAAATTAATAAGGTTAAAGAAAAATTTAAACCATGTCCAATTAAATATGGACAATCTGGAAAGGTTGTGTAAATTATGGCAGATGTAATATTAGAAATTATAAATGCTGATATAAAAAGAAAGCATGGCAAATATTCAGGAAGAAAATTTTATAACTATAAACCAAATAAATCTGGTAAAGATACAGAGCATTATATTAAAAATGGTGTTGAATATTCAGTTACAACAAAAAATAATGAGATATATATTAATTATTTTAAAATGTTAGTAACTCAAAAAATTGATTATTTACTTGCTAAAAATCCAACTTATGATAAAAAAATTAATGATATTGGTATAAATGTTTTTACCATGTTAGATAAGTTAGTTTTTAATGCTTCTTTAGATAGTAAAGCCTGGTTACATTTATATACTAATAAAAATAAACTAGATTTCATTATAATAAAAGATTCTGAGATTATACCAGAGTATACACCAGATAATAAGCAAATAAAACAAATTATTAGATACTACAAAGAGGATGATAATTTAATTGTTGAGATCTGGACAAATCAAGGTGTTAGATATTTAGTTTATAATAAAGAAAATGTTATCTTAGAAGATAGAATTGAAAGTCATTATACAACAAAATATTTTGTTGGTGATATTGTAGAAAAAACTGTTGATAGTAATTTTAATATTGTGCCTTTTATTTGCTTAGAAAATAATAAGGATATTACAAGTGATATAGAGGATATAGAAAATTTAATTATAGCTTATAATGGAATATGCACAGGTTTTGTTGATAATGTTGAAAAATTTCAAGAAGCTTTACTAGTGCTACGTGGTTATGTTGGGGAAAATGCAGATATAAAAGCAGCTATGGACAAAATAAGAGATGCCAAAGGTGTATCTGTTGATAAAGATGGCGATGCTGGTTATATGACCATTGATATTCCAGTAGAAGCAAGAAATTTATTATTGAATATATTAAGGGATGTTATTTTCCTAATTGGTAGAGGTGTTGACCCTTCAAAATTAGCAGAAGGTACACAAATAACTAATACAGTAATTAAATCAAGGTATATACAATTAGATTTAAAAAGTTCAGACTGTGAAAAAAGAATTATAGAATTTTACAATAAATTTGTTGATTTTATTAATGATTTCTTTAGAGGTAATTACAAAAAAGATTTAGAATTTAATAAGAGTATGCTAATAAATGAATCTGAAAGAATTGACGATTGTTTAAAATCCTTAAACATGCTTTCTTTAAAGACTATACTAGAGGCGCATCCGCTTGTAAAACATGGCGTAGAAGAAGAATTAAAAAGATTAGAAGAAGAGAAAAAACAAAAAATAGATGATATGAAAAAAATGGGTCTTGATCCCTTTGGGAATACTATAAATGATAATGGTGATAATAACCCAAAAGATAAAAATAGTGATTCAAATTAGCGTGTGGTTTCATATACACGCTCTTTTTTTTATGTTACAATTTATTTATAAGATATTTAAGTTATAAAGTCGTCGGATTTAGGCCGACGTAAAATAAATTAATCGTCTTAGGACGTAAAATAGGAGGAAGTAACATGTCAGAAAGATTAAAAAAACTTGTTGGTGATGAATTATATGGAAAGATTGAAGAAGCTGCAAAAGCTCAGAATGTAAAAGTTAAAGATATTGATATCATAGCAAATAATTTTGTAACAAAAAATAGGTTTGATGAAGTAAATGATGAATTGAAAACAACTAAAGGAAAGGTTGGAACATACGAAGCTACTAATAATGATATTCAAAAGTTATTAAAGGGTGCTAATGCTGAAAACGTGCAGGAATTATTGACTAAGTATGAGTCTTTAAATACCAAACATTCAGATGATTTAGCTGCTAAAGACAAAGAAATATCAAATATTAGAAAAACAAGTATGGTCAAAGAACACCTTCTTACTCAAGGAGCAAAACACACTAAATTATTAATGGGGTCTATAGATTTAGACAAAATTACTGTAGATGGTGATAAATTAATTGGTGTTAATGATATAGTAAAAGATTTAAAAACAGAATATAAAGAATTATTTATTGAAAAAGAAACAAATGGAAAACCACCAAAAAATACTAATACAAATACAGGTGGTTCTGATGGTGGTTCAGATAGTACTGGTAATATATTTACTAGTTTACTAAATGGAAGTCAACTATAATAAAAAGGAGTGGTAACACATGTCAATGAATTATGCTAGTCAATATTTAACTTATTTTGATGAAGTATATAAAAGAGAATCAGTTACAAGATTTTTAGAAACAAATCCAGCAGTTTATGAATTTAAAGGAGCTAACCAGGTATTAGTTAATAAACTTACAGTATCGGGTAACTATGATTATTCAAAAGCAAGTGGTTATTCAGCTGGAACAGTTTCTAATGAATGGGATGCTTATACTTTAGAAATGGATAGAGGTGTAAAAATACCATTGGATGCTGTAGATGCTGATGAAGCAAGAGTTACAGCAGCTAAAATAATGGATACATATCTTAGAGAAAAGTTTTTCCCTGAACTAGACTTATATAGATTTACTGCTATTTATGCGACTATTTATGCATCCGCTGTTACTGGAACAAATATTGTTGAGGGTACACCAACAGCTGATAGTGTTGTTGATGATATTGACGCAGGTATTGAATTATTAGATGATGCAGAAGTACCAAAAGCAAACAGAGTTATATTTATTTCTGAAAATTCATATAGAATGTTAAAAAATTCTGGTGAGTTTTTCAAAACTAGAATAGCTACTGAAATGTCAAAAACTTTGAATAGAGAAATTGAGTCGTTAGACGGTCATTTTTTAGTAAGAGTGCCTTCAAGTAGATTTAATACAGCAGCAACATTTGGAAGTGGTTCAAATAGTACTACAGGAACAGCTATAAACTTTATGATTTGTCATATTCCTGCAATAATGGCTATTATAAAAAGGTCAGTACTTAGAATATTTACACCAGAACAAAATTTAGATTCTGATGGTTTCTTAATGACTGCTAGGAATTATCATGGTTGTAATGTATTTGAAAATAAAGTTGCAGGTGTTTATATCAACAAAAGAGCAGCGTGATAAATTGAATTTACACACCGTTTTAAAGCTTAATTAAAATTATAACCGAAAGAAGGGAATGAAATGTTACAAGATAATTTAATAAGTTATTACGAAAAAGTAACAAACATGGCTTTAACAAATTTAAAAGCTGAAAAAACATTTCAGTTTAGAAAAATGTTAACTAATCATTCCCTTTTAAAAGTTGTTGAAAGTCATTATGAAAAAATAACAAATTCACCAGAAGCAAAAAAGAAAATTAAAGAGTACATGAATGCTATGAATAATATGGCAAAAGTTGCGTCTTTAGATTATAACATGGTTTTGAAACAAATAAAATCAACTAATGACCCAATGTTAAAGCAGAAATTATTATCAGATTATGCTGATAAAGGTATTAGTGGGTTTGTTGCTAAAAATGGAGCTGTATGGAGTATAGAAACTCATTCTAATATGTATACAACACATTTTAATAATGAACTTGTGAGGTTATCAGTTTTAGAGACTGTTGGACCAGGTGAAAAAGTTCAAGTAACAGAATCATCAAACCCATGCCCTTTATGTATACCATGGGAAAATGAAATTTTGACTTTGGAAGAATTAGAAGAAGCAAAAGCGGCTGGTTTATTCCATGTACGCTGTAAGCATTTTGTAATAAAAGTATAGGTGATTATTTATGAGGACAAAACAAGAATTAGAAAATATGATTTGGGATAATAAAGAAACGGAAACACTTTTAAGAAAGTGGAAACGTCGTTTATTGGTTGCAATATTACCTGGTGAAATAGAAAAATGTAAATTTAAAATTAGACAATATAGTAATTGACGAAAATAGTTATAACATAACTTAAGGAGGAATAAAGAAAATGGCACATACTTTAAAAGGAAAGTTAGATAGTATAGCAGCTGGTTTATCTGGTATAGATTCAGTCGCATCGGCTGTGGTTGTTGCTAATAGTACTTTAACAAGTAATATTAGTGATTTGTCAACAGCAATTGGTACACAGTCAGCAGCACAAGCAGCAATTGAGTCAAGCGCAAGTGTAGTTGAGAGCGCAGCATCAACAATTGAAGGTGTTGATCTAGCAGTAGACAGTGTTGGAACTCAGGTTTCAACAGCCGATAGTAAAGTTGTAGTATTATCAACAGCCAATTCAGTAGTTGGTTCAAAAGTTGTATCAGCTCATGTTGTATCAGATTCAAAAATTGATAGTGTTGCTACAGGTTTGGGCGTAGCTGATAGTAAAGTTGTTGTTGTTTCAACAGCAGTAAGTGTTGTTAACTCAAGAGCTATTATACTTGATAGTAAAGTAGATTCAGCAGCAGTATTAGTTGGAACAGCTGATAGTAAAGTTGATTCAGCTCATGTAGTTACAGATAGTAAGGTAATATCAGCTCATGTTGTTAGTGATTCAAAAATCGTATCAGCTCATGTAGTTACAGATAGTAAGGTTGATTCTTTAGCTGTCGACGTATCAACAGCAGATTCAAAGATTGATTCCGCACATGTAGTAACTGATAGTAAAGTTGATTCAGTAGCAGTAGATTTATCAACAGCAGACAGTAAAATTGATTCTGCTCATGTTGTTACAGATTCTAAAGTTGACAGTGTTGCTGTTGATTTAGGTGTTGTTGATTCAAAGGTTGTTGTTGTATCAACAGCAGTAGCAGCTGCAGATTCTAAATTAGTAGTAACAGATTCAAAGGTTGTTAGCGCACATGTAGTAACTGATTCTAAAATAACAGAAGTTTCAACAGCAATAAGTACTGCTTTAGGTATAGATGGAGATGCAGCAGTTGCAAATGTATTACTTGATAAAACATTTTATAATTCAACATATACTTCAAAATTAACTGGTACTATGCCAAATAATTCAGTGCCAGCAGCAACAAGTCAAGCTATAAGTGCGACAGGAACAACTACCATCGGTATTATACCACCTGTTGGTTATTATGACGGTGTTGATGATTTAGTTCAATACACAGAAGAAAACTTAGTAACTAGTAAAATAGCATCAGGTGCAACAATACTAGGAGTATCAGGAGCAGCAAATATTGTTGATACTACCGAAGCATTAAGTGCAGCAGGAGCAGGACAAGTATCAAGTGGTTATTTTTGTTGGGTTAATGGTGCAAGAATAGAAGGAACTTTAGAATAAAATATATAAATATTTGAGAGGGGTTAAAAAAATGAAAATAGCGCATATATCAATGTTTGGTCCTAATCGATGTGGATTGTATGAAGCTAGTAGAGATATGGCAAAGGCAGATGTATTATCTGGGCATACTGTATACTTTATTGATTCAGGTGTATCCAAAATAGACGGGACAAGAGAACCAAGTCAAATTGGTGCGGTTGATGATAGGTCAGGTTTTAAATTAACCACAGCACATCCAGATTTAATTGATGATGCTGATATTATAGTAATGCATACAGGAATTGAAGATTTAAAACTAGTAAAAAATCAGGCTCCAATAATATGGGTAGTTCATGGTAAACCATTAGATTGCTTTAGACCAGAACAGGACGGTAAAAGGTCTAGTTATAGTTTATATGGTGATCTTTCAAAATGGAAAAGAGTTAAAAAAATGTTGCATTTTTGGCCTGAATATATACCTTTTTGGAGTCCTGTATTTCCTAGTGAAAAACATGTATGTTTTGATTATCCAGTTATTGATGAACAAAGATTTAATAATGAAGGTAAAAAACACACATTAGAAAATTCAGGTAAATATAATATTTTAATATGTGATTCAGTAAGAGCAGACATAGATTTATTTGAAATGGTAATAGGTTGTATAGAAGTTGCCAAAAAATACCCTAATGAGTTTAAATTTCATTTTTACGGTTTTGAACATGATAAAATTAAATGTTGGCAAAATGTATTAGCAGAATTAAAACGTGTTGGCGGTCTTGGTGACGTAAAGGGTAGATTTACAAATATGGAACAGGTTTACAGGGCAGTAGATTGTGTATTTAGTCCAAATAGAATTAATAATAGAGTAGTTGCAGAGTCTTTATCATGTGGGAAACCAGTAATCCAAGAAATTGGTGGAAATGGTTTAGGTGATTATTTCTGTAATATACCAGATACAGCTGATGTAGTTGAAGCATTTACTTTATTTAAGAATGATTTTTATAGTATGAAAATAGATGCTAATAAAATAATAGAGAGATCTAAAGTATTTAATATAAAATATTTTTCTGAAAAAATGAATGAATTATATAAAAGTGTAATGTAAAGTAAAGGTGGTGTTACTTTGTTAAAAATAGTTAACAGATCCGGAAAATTTAAAAAGCAATTAAAAGAAAATGAACTTGAAGCACTTGAGGCAATGGGTAAATTTGGTGTTAAAATGATGGAAAAACATGTTGCTGTTGATACTGGTTATTTATTATCAAGATGTAAATATATTATCAATAGAAATGAATTGTTTTTAATGAATGATTGTTTATATGCAATTTTCCAGGAGTTTGGAACGTATAAAATGAAGGCGCATCCATTTATGACACCAGCAGCAATGAATTATACAGCACAATACAAAGAAATAGCAGCTATGCATATGGGAAAAGGAATGTAATTAGGGGGTGTTAGTATGACTTTGAAACAATTAAAGACTAGGGTAAAAGTTAGACTAGATAATTTAGTTGGTGACTTTATGGAAGTATATGATGGAAAAGCTGGAACTAATGCGACATTCCCTTATTTAGTTTTTAAATTTCCAAATGCTTCTAACCCAGCAAGAAAACAAGTGCATAGACGAATGGAAATAGATTTTTGGGATAATTCAGCAGATGATTCTAATATTTTAGATGGTGCTGATATAGTAAAAAATGGTAAGTATGTTGATGATATATTATCTGTTGTAGGGCTTGACTTTTCAACACAAGACGAAACAGAGGGTTTTTATAGTTGTTGGTGGGAATTTGAGGGCGAAATACCAGATACAGAAACTGATATATCAAGAATACAGCAGAGATATGTTTTTAAAATAGATTAAAGGTGTTGACTTATGAATATTATAGCTTATATTAGAAATAATTTCCCTAGTAGTTATGAAGTGGATAAATTAACACATTTAATATATTCCTTTGCAGAAATTAACGAGTTAGGGGAGGCTTATTTACTAGATGGTGGAACAAATTTAACTAGTTTAGTAACAACAGTAAAAACACAAGACCCTACAAAAAAAGTAATTTTAGGAGTAGGCGGATGGGGTTGTGATGGTTTTTCAGATGCATGTTTAACTAGTGGTTCAAGGGCTACATTTATAAATAGTATAAAATCATTAGTTGATACTTACGGATGTGATGGTGTTGATATTGATTGGGAATATCCAGTTAGGGAAGTTGAAGGCGTAACAAGTAGACCAGAAGATGGTGTAAATTTTGTTTTATTAATGCAAGAAATGAGGGCAGCTATGGCTTCACCTGCTTATGAGTTAAGCATTGCAGCCTCAAATTATTGGCAATATACAGAAGATGTTGATTGTCTTGCCATAAGTGAATATTTAGATCATATAAACATAATGTGTTATGATTTTAGTATAACAGTACATCATAGCAATTTATATAATTCAGAAATATTTGAAAATGATAATAGTTGTCATGATGTTATCACTAGATTTAATACCACTAAAGGAATTCCATCAAATAAACTTATTTTAGGCGTTCCTGCCTATGGTAAACAGTATGATATTGGTGGAAGTTGGACATTAAACGATAAAGGATATAACGAATTAAAAGCTGATTATATAAACAAAAATGGATGGGTTAGGAATTTTGATAACACTGCTTATAATCCATACTTAACAAAAGATGGGGAATATAATATATATTATGAAGATGTTGAAAGTATAACAAATAAATGTAATTATATTAAAAATAATGCGTTATCAGGCATCATGTATTGGAGATATGAAATTGATTATAATTTCGAGTTATTAAGTGTGATGCATAATAAATTGATAGGAGGGAATAACATGGCTGTTGGTTTAGTTGAAACTACCGTACCGGTTGCAAATGATATTATAATGGGTGAATTTAAAGCCTATGCAAACTATGGATTAAATACCCAGGTATTATTGGGAGCAACAAGGGATGGCTGTAAAATTGATATCGAAAGAGTAATAAAAGAAATAGGTTTTGATGGTGCTATGGGTCCAACATTAGATACTGATGGAATACCTTTGGTTCGATATGAAAAATTGATTGGAAGATGCACTATTAACAATTTATATCTAAAATACTTTAATAGAAAAAGAATTTCAACATGTGAAAGTGATGGAACTTGGGAAAGTGGCGATTGGGCAAATAATGGAGGAACTTATGCAGCAGAGACAACTATTGTATTAGAGGGTGACCAGTCAGCAAAGGCAACAATTGGAACTACTGAGGGTTACGGTATCCATGAAGTTTTTGCTTCTGATGTGGATTTAACTGCCTTTGATAATGATGAGGTAAGTGATGATGATGATTATATCGGATTTAGTATTTATTTAGCTGCACAAGATTTAACAGATTTAGGTGAAACCGCTGTTATTAGATTGGCTTTTCATTGTGATGCGGAAGAGACAGAAACTAATTTCTTTCATATCAATAAAGCTTATACTGATTTTACAGCTAATCAATGGAATAATTTTAAAGTTAAAAAAAGTGCGTTCACAGATTCAGCATCTTCCGATTGGTCAGCTGTAAAGGGCGTTGCATTAACAATTGAAGGAGCAGCACCAGATGCGGAAGTTGTTTGTTATATTGATTCTATTGATTTAATTCAGAATCAGACAAATAGTTCAATTGTTCCTATGAATGGACATGGTTTTACATATACTGATGAAACAACTTATAGAGAGTTTACTGCAGATCTTGAAATCACATTAAATGATTATTTAGAGAATTTTACTCTAGTTGGTCAAAGAATAGATGGCAAGAAAGTAAAAATTGTATTAAAAAATTGTTTGAATGATGGAAATATTTCTTTAGGATTAGAGGAAAAGAATGAGGTTGTTAATGAAACTCAATTCACAGGCCATTATAAATATGGTGCTGGTTTAACTTGTCCTATTGAATTATATGAGTATGTAGCATAAAAATTGTTAAAAAGGAGGTGTAAACCATGGCGACTAATACATTTGATCCAGCTGTACCAGAAAAAGCCAATGATATACTTTTAGGTGAGGGCGTTTTATATAAAAATTATGGTGAATCTGGTGAAGCTGTAATTGGAGCAACAAGAGGCGGTTCAAAATTAGAAATTGAAAGAGTAATAAAAGAAATAGCTTATGATGGTGCTATGGGTCCAACTAAAGGGCTTAGAAGATATGATAGGTTTGTTGCTAAATTAGTAGTAAATTTTCTAAAATTAAATTATGTAAATTTGGCTTATGGTGTACCAATTACTGTAAGTGATGGAACGGATGCAGATGGAACATATAAAAAAATTGCTTTTGATTTAGATATAGTTGCAGCTGATGTTTTAACAAATATCACTTTTGTAGGACAAAAACATGATGGATCTTATTGCATAATTAAAGTTGAAAATGCTTTAAATATAGATAATATTTCTTTAGAATTTAAGGAAAAAGACGAAATCATTTCAGAAATGACTTATACTGGATTTTATACAGCAGCAGCACCAACAACACCACCTATAGTTATACAGGATGAAGTAGCTTAATAATTATTTTAAAAGGAGTGTGTGAGAAATGAGAAAGTTGAGAAAAAGAGAAGTAATGACTGTTAGTAGGATATTAGAGGACGTTAATTTTAAATTATATGCTGAATATCTGCTAAACAATAGAATTGAAAAACTCTTAAAAAGTAAAGCGGATAAGAAAGAAAAAATATTAATTGTTATGGGTGATATTTTCGCCTTTATTATGCAGAATATGCATAAAGCCGAAGATAATATTGATATTCTTTTAAGATCTTATTTAAATCTAAGTCAAGAACAGGTTGAAGATTTAGAAATTGATAATTATATTGTAGCTTTAAAAGATGTATTTACTGCAGGTATTCCAAAAGTAATTGGTGAATATGTGAATTTGGCTGACATTAAAAAAAAGATGGATTCCGCAAAAGAAACTTTGAGGAAGTAACCGAAAGAGAATTATTAGAAGGTGAGGTAAATCACTTCACCTTCATAATGAATTTTTTCACAGAAGAAAATATAATAGGACCATTAATGAGGCACTATAAGGATTTTAATTATACTAACTATATTTTAGATTTACCTTTTGATAGGGCTTTTATTTTATGGCAAAAGTGCATAAATGAAATAAATGATGAAATGGAAGAAAAATCAAAAGATAGAATGTTTCAATTATGGTTAATAGAAATTCAAAAAGGAAATAAAGAGGATTTTGAAACATATTATAAAAGACATAGAAAAATAGCTGAAACTAATATAATGGATCATGACGAAAAAGAAGAAGAAGAAACAAGAATTATAAACAAAATTACCAATAATATAAAAAATAAAAAATTTAAAGAAAGAAAATTATAAAAGAAAGGGAGGTCAAACAATGATTATAACTTTAGATGAAGTAAAAACAATATTACAAATTGATGTTGATACTAATGATTCATTAATTAATATGTTTATTCCATTAGTAGAACAGGATATAGTTGATTATTGTAAGAATGACTTTATTGATGAAGAATTTGACTTTTTTTCTAGTAATGATATCACTTTTGTTAATAGTGATAATAGTATAAATTTAACAAACATTTCAACAAAAAAAATAGTTGCTAATGATTCTATAAGAGTGTATAAGAGTTTTAGAAATAATCAAGTATTTACAGTTAGTTCTGTAAGCACTAATAAAATTATAATAAATAGTATTGATACAATACAGGATGAAGATGAATCTGAAACTGTATATATTACAAAAGTTAAATACCCAATACCTTTAAAATTTGTGGCTGCTAAAATGATTAATTATCAATTAACAACAAATACAGATGAATTTACACCAGGTATGAAATCAGAAAAAATTGATGATTATACTATAACTTTAGAGGATACTATTCAGGGTTATCCTTTAAGTTATATGGTAGCTTTACAAAGATATAGACATTTATTTAAGAAAGATTTATTTAGTAGCTTGAAGGTGATTTTATGAGCTTAAAAAGAGCATATCAAGCATGTGTTAGAAAAAGAAAGACAGAAACACAAAATACTAGAGGTAGACCAATAACAACATATGCTGATACAAATATAAATGGTTATATGTCAGCTTATAGAATGCAAAATGTAAAAGTAGCAGATAAAGAAACTACAGAAACATTGTATAAATTTTTATGTGACGATTTTGATTTAATTGCAGGTGATTTGATTGTTTATAATTCAGGAACTTATGAAGTTATAGGAGATCCAAAAAACACAGTTAATAGAAATCACCATATAAAAGTTATATGCAAGAAGGTAGCAAATATTAAAAGCTAGGAGGTGGAAACTGTGAATATAGCAGATTTATTTTATAGTGTTAAAGCAGAAGGTATTGACAAAGTAGGTAGTCAAATTAGTGCTTTAGGCGATGCTGTTACTGATGTTGGTAATATGTTAATTGAAAATTTATCAAAACCAATATTAGAAGTAGGGGAAAATATTGTTAAAACAACAATGAGTTTTGACAAAGAAATGTCAAGGGTTTCCGCTGTTACTAGTGCAACAGGAAAAAACTTTACAACTTTACGTGATTTGGCTATTGATATGGGTTCAAGTACTTCAAAAACAGCAACAGAAGCTGCAGAAGCTATTGAATATATGGGTTTGGCTGGATGGGATTTAACACAAATTCAAGAAGGTTTAGAACCTATGATTAGAGCATCCGAAGCTGGTATGATGGATCTAGGAAGAACTAGTGATTTAGTTACTGATAGTATGGCTGCTTTAGGTATTGGAACAAAAGACATGGCTAAATATTTGGATATTGCAGCAAATGCACAAATAAATAGTAATCAAACTATGGAACAATTTCTTGAAGCAATGGTTACAGCTGGTGGTTCTTTTAAAATGTTTAATGTTCCTTTAGAAGAAGCCGGTGCATTATTAGGTATATTAGCAAATAGAGGTTATAAAGGGGCCGAAGCAGGAAACGCTGTAATATCTATCATGAATAACTTGACAACTGGAACAGGTAGAGCAGGTAAAGCAATGAAAGAATTAAACATTGATTTGTATGATGGTCATGGAAAATTCAGAGGTATGACAGTTATATTAAAAGAACTAAATGAAAAATTTGCAGATATGACAGATAAACAAAGAGATGCTTATGTACAAATGATAGGTGGAAAAACAAGGACCAAAGAACTAAACGCTTTATTAAATGGTACTAGTGAAGAATTAGATAAATTAACAGGTAAATTATATAATTCAGAGGGTGCTTTATCTGCAATGGCTAAAACTATGCAAGATAATTTGGCTGGTAAAATAACTAAATTAAAAAGTGTTTTAGAAGGCATTGCAATTCAAATTGGTGATCGATTAATACCAATTATAGAATTTTTTGCTGATAAATTGCAAATATTAGCTGAAGGATTTTTTAATTTGCCTGGTCCGGTAAAAGATTTATCAATTGTATTAGCTTTACTTACAACTTTAATAGGTCCAATTATTTCTGGAATAGGTATTTTAATTACTACTTTTGGTGGTTTAGTTCTTGCTATTTCAGCAATTGTTGCTTTGATATCAACAGTAGGTTTACCTGTATTTGGTGCAATTATTGCAATTTTATTAATAATACCAATACATATTGCAGCAGTAACAACAGCTATTGGAATATTTACAGGTGCAATTGCTTTAATTATAGCAAAGTTAGGTATCTTTTCGGATGGTATAGCTACAGTTAAAGCTTTATTATCAGGTGACTTTCAAAAAATGTTTGATTTATTAACTGAAAAATTAGGTATGTCTGATAAAGCAGCTGGAAAATTAGCAAAAGCTTTTGTTGAAATGTATGATAAGGCACAAATTGTTATTCAAGTAATAAGAGATAATATAGGACCTGCTTTTGAACTTTTAAAAGAAAATATAACTAATTTAATAACAGGTGGTTTTGATAAATTAAATGGTAGTACATCAGTAAGTAAGAATTTATTTATTGATATGGTTCAAAGTATTGTTAAATGGGGCGGTGAATTAGTCAATTATTTATATACTGTTTTAGATACCTTTGGATTAATACCAACAAAATTAAAATTTGCAAATGATGAAGTCGCTGCTAAATATGTGGAATTAAAAGCAATTGCAGATAATGCTTTAAATGGTCTTTTAAATTCTCAATATATGTTTTCAGAAAATATGACAGCAGAAAATAAAAAGGCATATGCTTTAAAAATAGAAGATACTAAAAAAGCATTAGATGATGAATTAAATTTTGTTATACAAAAATTGGATGAAAGAAAAATCCAAGAAACAAATAAATTAAAAGAATTATTTGAAAATAGTGCAATATTAACCAGGGAACAAGAAATTGAAAGACTTGCTTTATTGCAACAAAATTATACTGATGAAAAAGATTTAATGAATATTAATTATGCTGAAATAAATAATATAATACAAACAGCTGCAAATGAACATAGAAGATTAACAGAGGAAGAAACTTTACAAATACAATATTTAAAAGAGCAAGCAGCACAAAAAGAAGTTCAAGTAATAACAGATAGTAAAGCAGAACAATTAAGAATTTTAGAAGAATCTAAAAACTTGACTGTACAATTGAATAAAGATGAAACTATGGCAATTATTGTTGAATCAAATAAAGCCTATGATAAAGAAGTTGAAAATGCTAAGAAAAAGAAGGACGATAAAATAAAAGAAGCAATAATTGCTAGGGATTCTTTAAAAATAATCTCTAGTGAAGAAGCTAGTGGAATAATTAAAGAAGCTGATAGACAGTATACAGAATCAGTTAAAAAATCTAAGAACACTAAAGACGAAACTATTGCAAATGCGATGTTAAAATATGATGGTGTTTTAACAGCTGCAGAACTTGAACAAAGAGAAGTTACAACACAAGCTGACATATTAAAAAAAGCATTGGATAAAGTATGGGATGATATAAAAAAGAGTTTGCCTCAAAAAATGAAAGAAGCTATGATATATGTTAAAAATAAAATTTCAGAAAATTCAGATGCAATAGTTAGTGCAGCAGTTAGCGTTGGCGTTGAGTTAGCGACAGGTTTAGTTAATGCAGCTATTAATTATATAAAAAATCATGCTGGTGATATATTATCGGCAGCAGCTTCAATATTGTCAGGTGGTTTAGTTGGTTCTGTAAATATAGGAGGACAAAAAGCATATCCTCAAAAAGGACATGCAAAAGGTCTTACAAATTCACCTTATGGACATTATGCAATAGTAGGTGAAGAAGGTCCCGAATTAATGTATGTTCCTAAAGGTGCCGATATTTATACAGCTAATGAAACTAAAGGAATGTTAAATAATACAAAATCAGGTATAGGATCAGGCAATTATAATAATTACAATAATTCAAAACAAGAAATATTTAATTTTAATGGTAATGTTTTAATTGATCCTAATTCTATAAAAGATGTTGAAGATGTTATTGATATATTTAGAACTTTAAAAATAGAACAAAATATGAGATAATTATATAAAAGTGTATAAACAAACAAAGAAAGGGGTTGATTGTTACGCCTTGGGTAGTTAGTAACGCAGGGGGTTCTGGATATGCTTGGTCAGGACTCAACACTTATAATCAACATGCGGCAAAAGTAACAATTCCAACTAGTTGTGCCATTACACAATTAAGAATAAAAGCCGCTGGTTATAATACAGGCACAGTTGCAGCCCGAATTGCTTTGTGGAGTGTTGGAGGGTCGGCTTTAGCTCAATCCGGTACTTTTACAATGGCAGACGGTAATGAGTCAACACAATATACATATACTGAAACATTAGCAACACCAGAAGTTGTTGGAGCTAATGATTATTGGGTTGGTATTTATAGAAATCCTGGGGAAAGTCATATCATGGGTACAACCTCAGGTTCTGGAAATGGTTATAGAAAATCAAATACCGCTGGATGGCCTTCTATTACTTCAATGTCTGGTTATAATACAGATACAAATGATGAACCAACTGTTGGTGCTTTTTATATTACTGCTCCAAGTGCTGTTACTGGTCAAACAGTAAGTCGTAATAGTGATACTAGTCATACTATTGAATGGACTAGAACAGCAAGTGCGGACGATCCTTATTATAATCAGTATATAGAAAGATATGATAATGTAACAGGTTCTTGGTATGCTATAAAAACTATTACAACAGATTATACAAGTACAGGAAGTAATAGTTATACAGATACAACAACAATTGCTAATAGATATTATAGATATAGAATAAGGGCCTGGAATAATGCAGGTTATTCAAGTTATGCATATACTGATTATATTAATACTACACCAGCAGCACCTACAAGCGTTGTAGCAACAAGAATTGGTGGAACTGTAGAAGTTACTTGGGACGATAATGCAACACATGAAACAAATTACAAAGTTCAAAGAAATACTTCAACAGATGGTATTACATGGGCTGGGTATAGTACTTTAACAAGTGCATTAGCAGCAAATTCTGAAAGTTATACAGATAACAGCCCTGCTAATTATAATAAATATAAAGTGTCTGCTACTTGTACACCTCCAAGCTTGGAAAGTACACAGGTAGAAAGTAACACAGTTCAAACATTATCTACACCAGATGAACCAACCGGTTTAAGTCCGGATGCTTTAGTTTTTGATGCTGCAGATTTACAAAATTTTAGTTGGAATCATAATCCAACAGATGGAACAGCACAAACAAAATATAGTTTACAATATAAAGTATCAGGTGGGGCTTATCCTGGTTCACCGCAATATGATGAAGAAGCAAGTGGAACAGAAAGCGTTGATATTGCTGGTAGTACATTTACAAATGGAAATACTTATTTATGGCAGGTTAAAACATGGGGCGATTATGCAACAGGTTCTGATTGGTCAGATGAAGCTGAATTTATTTGTACCACAACACCAGATGCAACAATAACAGATCCAACTGCATTATCTGAATATGGTTATTCAGAATTAACTGTTGAATGGGAATATACACAAGCAGAAACTAATAACCAAATACAATATCTTTGTAAATTATATAATTCAGACGATTTATTACTTGAATCAAAACTTGTAAGCGCAGAAGTAGCAAGTGGAAGTTCTGGAAGTTGTACATTTAATTATACTTTAGAAAATGAAACAAGTTACAAAGTAACTTTACAAGTTAAAGAAGAAAATGGTCTTTGGAGTGAGGAAACAGAAGTTGAATTTGAAACTTTATTTTTACAACCAATGCAACCAACTATTACATTAGATTTACAAGAAGATGATGGAGCAATAAATATTGAAATTATAAACCCTGATGTAATATCAGAATATGAATTAACAGCAATACAAGATAGTTATGTATATAATTACACTGGGTATGATGATACTAATTATGATGGTGAAGGTGAATTAAATTTATATTATGGTGCTAGTGACGATTATCAAGGTATTTGTTTAGATTTTAATTTAACCAGTATTCTTGGTAAAGATGTTTTAGATGCTCAATTATTATTATATAGAAAATCAGCGTTTAGCGGGGATATGCAAAGCGAAGTTCATTATATAAATGATACATGGGATGAAACAACAGCAACATATAATAATTTAATATCAAAAGTTGATGCTGGTGATTATGGAAGCCATTCACATGCAGCAGGTGATTCTGAAACATGGGACATAACAACATTAATACAAGATATTGCAGAAGGTACAATTACAGATTATGAAGGCTTATATATATTAACAGGTGGTACAGGATACCCAACAGATGAATTTTATGATAAAAGTATAGCAGATTATGAGCCAAAACTTATAATTACTATTACACCAGAAAACGCCGAAGCAGTTTCAAACACTGTTTATAGATCTGTTGATGATGGAGATTATGAAACAATTTTAACAGATGTTCCTTTAAATACTATTGTTACTGATTATATACCAACAATAGGTGGAAATAATAAATATTTTGTTGAAGCAGTTTCAGCTGTTCCTTCAATTAATGCATCAGAAGTATCTGAATTAGATGTTTTGTTGACAGGTAATTATTTTATTAATGGTGGAGATGGTTTTTCTGAATTTGTAAAAATAATTGGAAATGTTCAAATATCAGAACAAAGAGAAAGAGCAGAAACATTAAAACAATTTGAGGGTAGAACATACCCGGTAAAATATCAAGGATCATATAAAAGACAGATATTAAATTTTAGTTGTGATTTACCATTTGAATTTTATGATACGTTATTTGATATTATAGAATATGTTGGAGCTATCTTTTTTAGGGATTTTAGAGGGCGTTGGTTTTATTGTTCTATACAATCCCCTAAAGTTACAAGAATAGACAATAACGCATATCAATTTAGCTGTACTATAGAGCGTGTTGAACATGAAACTAATTAAGAAAGGGGTGTTAATATGAGTATTTTTGATTATGGTGGTAAAGAATCTTTTAAATATGAGCTTTTAACATTACAAAATGGAGCTTATAGCCACAACCAATATATAACAAATTATGTTATTGATGGTCGTATAACTTTAGATTTTACTAGAAATGTTATAACAGGAGCTACTTTTAAAATAAAAGATATTGAAGATATTAATTATTTAACTGATTTAATAAAACCTTGGTATTGTTTAGAAACAAATAATACTACTTATGAATTTCCACTTGGTCATTATATGTTGTTAGCACCTAGAAAAGACTTAGATGGTAAAGTTGTAACTAGGTATATAACAGGATATGATTTACTATATGCTTTAGAACAGGATAAAGAAATAACTTCACGTAGTTTTGAAGTGGGTGAAAATGTAGTTGAAAAAATAGAAGATCTACTTCAAGAGGTCGGAACATGGGTAAATTATCAAATACAAGCTAGCGATGAAGTATTAGCCGAAGATGTAAGTTATGAATTAGGTAAAAGTAAATTATTTATTATTAATTCTTTATTAAACATGATTAATTATTACCCTTTATGGGTTAATGGGTCCGGGGTTTTTATGGGTAAACCCTGGACAGCAACACCTAATATTATACATGAATTTATAGATAATGAAGTTTCATTATATGAACCAAATGTTAATTTAACAACAGATTATGCAGATATGTATAATAGAGTTGTAATTATAACAAATCAATTAGCACAAGATACAGCACCACTATATAAGGTTTTAACTTTTGAGGATGAAGGGTTAGAAGATCATCCATTTAGTTATACAAGCATTGGAAGATATGTAACTAAAATATTTCAAAGTGAAGCAGTAAGTCAAGATTATGTTGATCTTAGAGCAAAAAGAGAATTATTAAAAATGTTACAGGTAGAAGAAGCTGTTGATTATCCACATGCTTTTGTAAGTTCTAGGGTTAATGATGGTATACCATGGCAAGGTGATTCTTTTAGATTTAAAAGTGAAAAATTAGATGTTGATAGTGTATATAAAATAGAAAAACAACAAATTTATTTAGCCCCTGGTGTTACTGTAAATAGTTCGATAAGGAGGGTTAAAGATGTCTACTAGAAATAATAATATTATAAATGCTATTTTAAATGATAAAGTAAAAGAAATGTTAGTAATTCCTGCAATTATAAGCAGTTTAGACCCTTTACAAGTTAAATTATATCCTGGTGATAATGCTATCCCAGTAAAAAGTATTACAAGTTTATTAGGTGCTATTGTTGGAAGTAATGTGTTAATGATTAGATGGCAAAGTAAATTTATTATAATTGGTGTGATAGGTGATATAAGTACAATTGAAGCAGATAAACAAAATAATATACAAGTTGTAACAATTTCTAGTGCTGAATATTTTTCTAATAATACTATGACTAATACAAATTTAAAATTCAGTTTTGAAGCTAGTAGCAGTTATATTTTTGAATTGGCTTTAGGAACATCCGGCGACAGTACCGCAGGTATTCAATTAGATTGGGAAGTTACAAGTGGTTCTATACCAGCAAATCAAACTAGGAAATATATGGGTATGGCTTTTGGTGAAACAAGTAGAAATGCTTCAACTATGAGAACTGGACAAAGTTATTTAACAACAGATGTTGCCTATGGTATAGAAAGCAATGTTAATTTTATAAAAGAAGAGGGTTTTTTAACAACTACAACAGCTGGTGAATTAACTTTAAGGGCTTCAAAAGAAGTTGATACTGGTTCAGATACAGCTATAAGCTCAGGAAGTTATTTAAAAGTAATGAAAATAGCATAACAAATTTATGATATAATATATTTATAATTATTTCGTCGGTAATTCTTTCAAGTTATAAAAAGGGCCTAAATTTCACAGGTCCTTTTTATTATTTTGACAACATGTAAAAAAGGGTATAAAATGGTATAAAATATAATAGAGGTGTAAACAATGGAAACAAAATTTTTAACAATAAAAGAAGTTGCCGAAATTTTAAAAGTAAATCCTGAAACAGTAAGAAAAAAATTAAGAAATGGTCATATTCCAGGCTTTAAATTAGGTAAAGATTGGAGAGTTTCAGAAAAAGCATTAAATGAATTTATAACTAAAAAGCATGTATTGTATAATAAAGAAAAGGACGGTTTAATAGTATGAAATTAAGAAAATGTATAATAATGATTGTGATATTTTTTATAGTAGCTGTTATAGCTAACATAGTTCTTTGGTCAATTGGCAATGCTGTCAATTTATCAAAAGAAAATATTACCCATGAAGTTAATGAAGAACCACAAGAGCAAAGTGATAAAAGACTAAAATATTTAAATGCTGAAAGATACACTATGTTAATGGGAAATAATTTAATAGACTTTAAAAATTTGCAAGCAAAAGAAGTCATTAATTATATCAACAAAACATTTGACGATAATTTAAAAGAAATTAAAAAAGAAACAGTTAAAAGTGATTTTTTTGATTATAATATTATTTCTTTTAAAAGTAAGGACAATAGTATATTAGTTCTTTATACTGAAAATAATATTTGTATATCTTATGAATGGAAATCAAATTAAGAGGAGGATTTTTTAAAATGGGTAGTTGTAAAGATTGTGATAATTATCAAGATGGTAAATGCATTATAAAGAATGATACAATTGAAGGAGATCCAGAGCAACAGGGTTGTAATAATTTTAAACTAAAAATAGAAATTAAACAGGAGGATTTTTTAAAATGAAAAAAATATTAAGTTTTATAATGATAATTATATTATTAATAATTATGTGTAATATGGTTTTTGCAGATAATCCAGAATACGATGTTAACTTTAAAGAATACACACCAGGAAACGTTGGAGATTTAACTTATATTAAATGGATTAACAATGTAGAAGTAGGTGGTCAAAATATAGCTTTAAATGGTCATATAACGACTTCAAATTTAGATAGTATAATTACAGTAACAGGTGAAAACAATAAGCATAATTTAATTTATGAGGGTAAATTTGAGGGTATATTAACACATGGATTAAATGTATTGAAATTTAAAGTTTTTAAAGTAAATACTAATCCAAATATTTGGTCACCTGGTAAAGAATGGTATTACTGGACCATAAAAATTTTGGTAACAGAAATTATAATAAGTCCAACACCAAGTAATTCTATTACACCAAGTACAAGTATAACACCAAGTACAAGTATAACACCAAGTACAAGTATAACACCAAGTACAACACCAACTACAACTTCAATATCACCAAGTGATTCTATAACACCAAGTCCAACACCAACAAATAACAAACCAAAAGATATTGAAGAGTTACCAAAAACAGGAGAGCCGAACAATATTTTATTTATATCTGCAGGTTTATTATTAACTTTAACAGGTTCTATAATAACAATAGCACGTAATAAATGGTATAATAAAAAATAAAGGGGTGATAATATGCCAAAAACAGAAAAAGGCTGTTTACAAGCTTCATTAGGTGGTTTTGGTGGTGCTTATATATCAGACACAAACGAACATACACCAGAAACAGGTTATGTATTTGTAGCTATACAAGCGTTAACAGATTCAGTTGTCACAGCTGTTGGAAATATAACAGGTGTTACTGCAATTACAATTCCAGCTGGTTTTGTGTTCTATGGTGAATACACTAGTATTACATTAGCTAGTGGATCAGTTTTTGCATATCAAGGCGGTGAATCTTAATGTTAGGTTTAAAATTAGGTACAGATATTTTTAAATCATTTATTAGTAAAGATTTATCTTTAAATCCTACAAAGGATGCGTTTATAAATATTTGGGTGCCTGATACTGTTTATAATTCTACTAATCTACAAGTTTATAATGGTGGAGAATTAGACTCTTTATATACTTTATTATATTTTGATTTATCAAGTATAATTGGTAAGAAAATAAAAACAGCAAATTTAAAATTATATGCTGATGATTTACAAGATACAACTATAATAGGTATGCAAAGAATTACTTCAAATTGGTCAGAAAGTACTGTTACATGGAATACTAAACCAGATATTAACGAAACTGTTTACTATGAAGAATCAGTTTTAATTGGTTCTAATGAATGGAAAACATTTGATATTAAAACATTAATACAAGCAATTGCGGACGGGGCAACATATCAAGGTATTTGGTTATTTGTTGGAAATGAAATAATAGATTACAGATGGTGTCAATTTAGCTCAAAAGAAGGCTATAATAAACCAATTCTTGAAATTGTATATTATTTATAAAAGGACCAGTTTAATGGTCCTTTTTTATGTCTGATGGTAAAGTATCCTCTTTTATCAATAAATCTTTAAATATATTACCAAAAAACTTTTTAACTGCTATCTCTTTTAACTTTGAATTTTCTTTGTATTCTGTATTGATAATATGTTTACAATCTTTCCATTGATTACAATTAGGACCGCACAAGTCGCAAGGATAACCAGTATTACTACATGCCATTATATCAGGATTGTATGTTAAAAACGGAATACCTTTAATTTCTGGTGTATCAATAGAATCTTCAATTATACACCAACCATAATTATCTATGCATTCAATTATTTTAAATCCTACTTCAAAAAGATATGAAGTTTCTGTTTTAAATAACATAAAATCTTTATCTGTTAACGTAAGTTCTGGATCATTATCATATAATTCATTATTAGGTAAAACACTTCTATAATCTAATAAAAAATAATATTTATCAGGTCCTTTAACTTTACCAATTAATTTTTCTTCTTTTGTTCCATAATTTAAATATAATTTACCTGGTCCAAATTTATTAATCATAATTATTATTTCCTTTCAAGATTTAATTTTTTTAAAATTATTGAATCATTTTTATAATCAAATACTAAATAATCACCACCTGAAACATTTAATTTCTCAAGTAATTCAACAGGTAAAGAAACCATTAAACTAGTCCTTTTTGATTGAATTTTTCTTATTACTAATTTCATTATATAAACCTTCTTTCTACAAAATATAATAAATTTCTTATTGACTATATTATATAATATGTATATAATAGTGTCAATGGGTATTATATACCCTATTTATTTTCTTAAGGAGTGAGGCAAAAATGAATACAAACTTCAAAGATTTGTATAATATCAACATGATTCTTTCATGTGATACAGAGTGCTTTCCAGATTACTGGAATTTTATTTTTAAAAGGATAGGCAAACCTTTAAAATTCAAGCAAGAATTACCTAAACAAATAAAATACAATCCAGAAACAGGTGTTTATATTTTTGAGTGCTGGAATGACGAAGATTGTAATTTATTTGTAAAATTTTATAATGATTTTATTTTAGGTAAAGATTCTATAATGTATTTTTATAATTCAGATGGTTATGACAAACCAATGATAAATGTATTATTAAATTTAGTAGCTAATAAAGAAACTAACATACTTTTAAAGCTTAGAAAAATGAATGATTTAATAATTAAATATGGTTTTAGATTTAAAGAGTTTTCCAGGGATTATTGGCAGAATTTTTTCAAAGATCAAAGAAAATATATTGATGAAAAAGAATTATTTGAAAAATATTCAAAACCTGCTTATAGAACATTCTACAATGATTTTAAAAATTGTATTAGAAACCGCTGTACTAGAATATGGAGTGAAGAAGAAGGAAAAAGTATTAACAAAGGTAATATATTAGATATACAAGCAATTGCAGGTTTTAGCCCACTACAAAATAAAAGTGGTGAAGGAACTTCAATGTCATTAAAACAATTACAATTATTACATTTGGGTATGAGTCAAAAATTTGATTTTAATAAATATGACAATATACAGGCAGTTATAAATGATAATATGTATGAAACTTTTATAAGTTACTCAGAAAATGACGTTGTTAGCCTTGAATTTATGTATTATGAATACATGGAAGGTTTAGTAAAAGATAGATTTTATGCAATTAAAGCTATTAAATTGGAAAACTTAAAAGATATTAGTTATGATTCAAAATTATTATTTACAAACAAAAAACCTCATACAGAATTAATTGTTGAATTACTAAAGTTAGAAGGTGGACAACAAGATTTTACAATTGATTATACCGATTATATACAAACAGATATTCCAGAATTTAATGATTTTGTGTCCTTTGTAAATAATAATAAAGGTACTAAAAATGATAATGCATTGAAAACAATATACAAAGAACGTACAGGAGTTGAAACAGCAGAATTTGAATTAAATGGTGTTCATGTTAAAGGTGGTTTTGGTGGTGCGCATGGTGCTAAATCAAATTATAAAAATAAAAGTGGTAATTTATATGATTTTGATTATAAATCACAATATCCTAGTACTATATTAGAATATAAAGAATATTTTAGTAAAATCATGAATGTAGAATTATATGAGGCTGTTTATAACTTAAGACAAAAATATAAAAAATTATCTAAAGATATGAGTTTGACTGAGGAAGAAAGAACAGAATATAAAAACATACAAAAAGGTTTAAAATTAATACTAAATTCAACATATGGTTTGATTAATAGTGAGTATGATATACCAATAGCTAATAAAACACTAGGAAGATTTGTTATATTGAAATGTCAGTCATTACTTTATAATCTTTGTACTAGAAATAAAGATCTATTTGCTCCAAATATTAATACTGATGGTGTTTACTTTGAAATTGAAGATAAGGAATTAATTCAAAAAATAGTAGATGCTGACTTTGAAGCAAATGGAAAAGGTTATTTTGAACTGGATGTTGACATGGTTGAGTGGACAATACAAAATGATGTTAATAATTACATAGCTAAGTTAAAAAATGATTCTGAGTTAAGAACTAAAGGCGGTGCTTTTAATCTTGGTATCAAACAAAAATTTAATAAAAATTCTAATCTTGATGTAAACCTAAATAATGCTATTAAATTATTTAACAATGAGGAAATTATTATAGAACCATTACTATTTAAAGGCATGAAAAATCTTAACAGTGAAAATAAATACTATTTAACAACACCAGATAAAGGAATAAACCCAGTAAATAATTTAAAGCATCCTGTAAAATCATCTATAGATAATAATGATATCTTTGTAACTGATAATATAGATCAGGCAGATATTGAAGAATATAAAAAGTTTGCTGAATTAGTAAAAATAAGATTAGAAAATTTTAATAATAAAGTCTCAACAGTTAAATATTTTGAACATGAATTAACTGCAGACACAAATGAAAATAATAAAATATTCAAACATAATATAAATAGAATAAAAAAACTATTAGATTGTGATATTAAACAAATTGGGTATTCTGGATTTAGAGCTGATTTAAAAAGTTATACATATTATAATGGAAACCCAATAAACCCATTGATAAATTATACTAAAACAGTTATTAGAGATAGTGTAGAATCAAAAGGTATTGTAATAGATGCAGCTGACAATTTAATTATTATTGATGTTGATATCTTTGACAAAGAAACAGGTAGTTTTAAACATGGTTATCCCCAAGAATTAGTTGACCAACTATCTAAAATTAAAACTTATAAAAGTTGGAATAACAAAACAAAAGATTTTAAAAACTTTAAATTAATTTTTAAAAATGATATCAATAAAATACTGGATATAAACCCAAATTATTCTAAATATATTGAAACATTAGATAGGGCTGTTGTTTGGTCTTTAGATAATTTGGATAGAATTTATTTTGATAATGATTCTGAAATATTACCAATTAGTCAATTTTCAGATTTATTTGAAAAATTATTAATTGTAAAGCATGAAGATGCAGCTGACCATTTGAAAAAAAAAGAGGAAAAGGAACAACAATCAACAATAATCGATGCTAAATCAAATGATATTATTATAAATGCAGCTTTAAATTTATTAAAAGAAGATGGTGTTGATATATTCCAGGTAGTAGAAGATAACAAAGGGGTACATATACACACTAGTTGTCCATATTGTAGCATACTTAAAAATACACATTATAATAATAATTATGGGACTGTAGATGCCTATGTTAATATTAACGAAACAGAAAGAGGTTTTAAATTAAATATACATACACTATCTTCTTATTGTAGCGATGAGCAGAAACATTTGGATCATTTTAAAAATTTAAATAATAAATTTAAATCAATTATACCTTCAAAGGAAGAACTTGAAAATATAAAATTATTTCAAGAATTACAAGAATGCGTTGATATAAAATATTTAAAGAATTTCTTTATAAAAGATACTATAAAAATTGTTGGTACTGGTGGAGGTAAAACAGTTCAATCAGCTGCAAAATTAGCATATAACGTATTTCATAATGGAGTGTTTACAATATTTACAACAAAAGAAAATTCTAATATAGACGATTTTGAAAAAACTTTTAAATGGGTTGTTAGTTATAGCCTTAAAAAAACTACTAGAAGAATTGATAATTGGTTAGATTCTGAGGTTGGCGGTTTTAAACAATTAAATATTCATAAATTAAAAAGTCAATCACCAATTGCAGCTAATAAATTACCAGATATAAAGGCAGTAGTTACAAATCATAAGTATTTTTATAATGTGGGACATAAAGCAGAATATAATAAAAATATGATAGCAATTAGAGAAGCAAAGAAAAAGGAACCAATGGAAATAATAGTTGATGAATATGAATCATTTAAAGAAAGAGGATTGATAGTAATTCAACTAAATGATTATTACTATTATAAAAAAGACTTAGATACACAGGAAAATATATATATTCCAGCAAAAACTGCTTTTTATCCTTGTATTAAAAAACTTATAACTGAAAATGAAACTTATGAACATGCAAGAGAAAATTTAAAACAAGACATAGAAGAAAATGAAGGCATACATGAATATAAATTAAAATATGATGGTACTAAAAATTTATATAAAGATCTACATAGATTTTGTGAACCATATGGGCCAATAAAATATGATTGTGGAAGAAGGAAACCTAAAAAAATACATAAAAATTCTAAATTGTGTTATGTGATTTGTGATAAAATCCAGCAATATAAATTAAAAGATAATATACAGGAAGATGGATTAAAAAATAATTTTAAAGATTTACTTTATAAAAATGAACATATCGCTGTAGTAACACAAGTTTTAAAAGTATCGACTGCTTATGTTGAGGATTTTGATGTTAATATTTGGGGTGAAGAAATTGGGACCATTGAAGAATTAATTTATTTTGGTTTAGGTTCAGATGGTGAAGGTTTAAATGCTCAACAGTTTGCAACATTTAAAGATATTCTTTCACAAGAAGCAAAGGAATTATTTATTAATTACTTATCAATTAGTGTTAAATCAATTTTAGGGTCCTTTGAATGTCCTAAGTATTATTTAACAGCTAATGAAATACAAGACAATGATTTGAATGTTTGCACTGAATTAGCTTATCAATCAAGCCCTAGTATTAAAAATATAGACGTAGCAATTTTAAATAGGGAAAGTAATAATGATAGTTTGATAATTGAAAATATGGATTTAATAGATGGTCAAGATTTTAAAACATTAACCTTTTTAGGACTAAGTAAGAGCATGAAAGATATAATAAATCATAAAAACCCTATTAAAACAGATCATTTAGTATTAAAAAGTGTAGTAAACCAGGGCGAAAAAACAGTAAATTGTGATACAAGTAATAATGAGGATATAAACGACTATATTGTAAAAACTGGAACAATGGCGTATATTAATGGTACAGAATCACAGGGACGAAATTATAAAAAAGCTGAATTATTAATTATCAATGGTGTAGTTGATATTAATGTTAAGGGTAGATTATCAATTGATTGTAATGGTGATATTATTATTAAATCCATTGAACAGGCAGCAAAAGAAAGATTAAAACAGGCATTTGGTCGTATATTTAGAGGTGACGTAGTTTATAAAGCTATTTTAATACTAGGTGAAGAAGTATTTATAAAAGAAATATTTAAAGAATATGGTGAAAAGTATACTATTAAATTTAATACAGTAACTTATAATAAAACTATTGATAGGCATGTGTTAGTAAGAAAAGCAATGGCGGATATTATAGAATACTTTGGATCAAAATTTGCTGAATTAAATACTATAGTAGATAATGAAGGACACGCTATAAAAAGAGAGGTTAGAGAAGTACCGTTCTTTAATGTGGACTTAAGAAAGGAAAATGTTTGTAATAAAAGAAATACAAAAGTTGAAGGTCAGGAAGTCTATAATTATTATATTGAATTGGTAGAAAAATTCTACAAAGAAAATGGTAAAAAGCCAAAAGATAAAGAATTACTTCCAGAGATAATTGAAAAGTTTAAAATAAAAGATAGACAGTTTAGATCTATTAAACAAAAATATAAAGATTGACGTATTAGGGGTATCTAATATATAATTATTGTATTAGTAATTTATATTAGATTCAGCCCCTGATATAAGTTACTAAATAATTTAAATGGTTTGTATTTGTTCGAGGGCTGAAAACTGGACAAATACAAACCATTATTATTTAGGAGGATTTTGAAAATGGATAAAATTTATGTAGTTGGTTTACCATATCATAAATACGCTGAGGTTAAAGACAAAATACAAAAAGGTGACCATATAATACTTAAAAAAGAACCTCATAATAAATATGATAAAAATGCTATTAGTGTGTATTGGAAAGATAATCAAATTGGTCATATTAAAAGAGATTGCACACAATTAATTAATATGAATAGTCAATATTTTTTAGAATGGAAAGGTAATACATGTTTGATTATAAAGGAGTCCAGCTATGGCGAAGTATAAAATTGATTTAGTATATCTTTTAGATTGTTATGATGGTGCTAAAAAAATACCAAAAATAGGTACAAGAACACAAGCAAGACAATTAATGCATGAAGATTTTAAGCAAAGCCGATAAAAGTAAAAATTTAGTAAAAGATAATAACAATTGTTGCAATAGCCAAAATGACCATTGCAACAAAACATCAGATGTATTGTCAAAAAAATACAATGTATCGCCTAATTTTTCAGCTGTTTTTAACTTGTGGTCAAGTTGACCACAAGTTAAATCACTTCTTTTTCCCTGTTCTGTGCTTAGTTTCTCTTGATAAAATAGTGACACCGCTGTCACTATTTTAAGTAATGAAAAAATAATCATAAAACGAAATAAAGAATATCCAATAAATAAGAACATAAGTATATATAAAATATAAACAAAAACAAAACATAGGCAGTTATATATTCGTTCCGTATCTTTCATTGAAACAACCCCTATACGAATTTATAATTGCCTCTTTTTTATATTCAATTTCCAATTTTATTTAGGCAATTATTTTTTCAATCCGGCTAAGTGACTAATTGGGTTGATCATTATCGATTATATAAATACCTTTTTATTGTTGCTATTTCTTTTTGCTAATAGAACGGACAGGCCGAATATTTAATTGCCTTTTTTAAAGAAAGTACTTTACATACATAAATGAAAGTAGTATAATAGATATAAGGGGGTCAGATAATGAGTGATAAAATAGATTTAGATAAAATTACTGTTGAAGTAGCATTAAAAGATACAACATTATTTACTGATATCTGTCAGCTCATGAAGAAGTTTTATGACGATATAAGGTTACCTGTTGAAATTAAGCAGGAATTTGAAATAGATCTTAAGAAAATAATTAGTAAATATTAAGGGCTTGCCACTCTTAATATTGGGGTCATAGTGTGGGACATATCCGGGGCTGTCTGGGTGTTACAGTTCAAATCTGTATGTGGCCATTATATAAAAATGTGGGAGGTTACAAAAGGGCGTAGCGGTAACCAGTATATCTTAAGGGGTTTAGGGTAAGGATATACAAATTATTTAAAAGGAGATTATAAAATATGGGAGAATTTAAACCAGTAACTTATGAAATGACTTTAGTCAATAAAGAATTTATTGAAAATATTCCTGGAGATATAAAGAGTCGTTCACCTATTATAGGTGGTCATAATATGTTGACATTCAGAAAATCAGGAGATATTAGGCCTGTACTTGTGATTCCTGATGTAGAAAAGAATATTGATTATATTGTAGGTAATAAATATAATATAACAATTAATACTTCTAATAAGTAATATGGCATTGCAGATTAACCCAGTGGTCAGGGTGCTAGGCTCATAACCTAGAAGTCAACAGTTCAAATCTGTTATCTGCTATGGGGGGCAAAGTTGATATTTGAAACGCCTTCAATATACCCAATTGAAAAGTAGAATAAATAATATCAGTGTTTGTTATCATGCTTTACACTTTAAATTAAAGCCTGGTAAACTAGTTAAGGATCTTAAGGTATGGCTTACTATTCCGGTAATACTCGGTTCGATTCCGAGCTTAAGACTATATTAAAACAAAGGAGTGTTAAACATGGACAATACATTATTTAAAGAAATAGCAGCTATTAGTTCAAAAGTTGAAAGTTTAAAAGATAAGAAAATAATTATGGAAATAATTTTAGATTTTGTTGATTCAGGAAATAATATAACTAAATTAAAAGAAAATATTAGAAATATAGAGTTAGAAATTATACCACTAGAAGCAGAATTTAATGAAAAATTCGCAGTTTTAGAGACTGAAAGGAATAATAAAAAATTATAATGTTTCTAGTTTTATATACAGTTTAACCGGTGAACTTCCTATTAAAAAGGGGACTGTAGCCGGTTAAATTTTAATATATAGATTATAGTGTAATGGCTAGCACACACCAACAAAACCAATTATATAAACCTAGGTGATTTGTAGAGGATCAGTATAATATATAATTGTGGTGGGGTCCGGGGTTCAAATCCTCGGTAAACTTTTAAAACCTTAAATAAATTTATTAGTATAATCTTATTTATAAAAAAACTTATTAAAGAAAATGCTAGATATCTTTAATAAAGAAAGGAGAAAACAATGTCAGAACCAAATGAGAAAGTTGATATGTTATATGATTTAGTTAAAGATTTTAAGCAAGAAGTTAACAACAGATTTGATAAAATAGAATCTAAACTAAGTACACTAGTTAATAAAGAAGATTGTAAACAAAATCAAGAATATTGTTTCCAACAGATATCTTTAAAAAAAAATGAAATGGAAGTCAAAAAACTAGAATTTGATTATAAAAAATGGGGCTTAATATCTGGTATGTGTTTAGCTGTTGTTGGTTTGGGTACTTTAATAGTAAAAGGTATTTTTTCAATACCAATATAAAAGAAAGGAGAATTAACTTATTATGAGTAAAAAGAAAATATACTTATCTGCTAGTACTCAGGAAAATAATAAAGGTGTTGCTGGTTATGGTACAGAAGAGGATAACATGTTTATTTTAAGAGATAGAGCAGAATATTTTATTAAAAATGGTGGGCATGGTTCAGATTTTATTATTTATAAAAATATTAATAAAACATGGACATTATCAAAAATAATTACAGATTCTAATACACATAAAGTTGATTTACATGCAGCTTTTCATTCTAATGCTGGAAGTCTTAAAGCTAGAGGGTGCGAAGTATATCATTATTATAAAAATACAACTACAGGTAAAAAGTTCGCTGAGTTATGGTATAAAGAAATATCAAAAGTTACACCGACTAATGATAGGGGTTGTATGAAAGACAATGTGTTATATTCCAATGGTCTTTATGAACTTAGAGAAACCATAGCACCAGCAGCTTTATGTGAACATTTCTTTCACTCCAATAGTGCAGACGTAAATTTTTATAAAGCTAACGTTGATCTTTTTGCAATAGGAACAGCAAAGGCAATATATACTTTATATGGTTATAAATTTATAACACCAGAAGAATCTGAAAGTTTGGAGAATTGGGAACAAACAATTAAAAAAGTTTCAAAATGGTCTGATTTATGGATTGTTGAAATCAAAAAGAATATAAAAGAAACTGGTTATAATTGGCCTGGTCTTATTCAGAAAATTAGAAACTTAGATTAAATTTAATTTGATTTTTTGCAAAGAATTAAAATAAAAATATTAGGAAACCTATATAATAAAAGGGTTTCCTAATTTGCATTAATATGATATAATATTTTTAGTTAATAATTATACATTCTTATAAATTGTGTCTTGGTATTAGTTTAACTTTGTTTTGGTCTTTACTATAAAAAGAATCCGGGTTGTGGGTTACCCGGATTTTTCGTTTCTTAATATATTCAAATAAATAATAAAAGTTTAAAATACTTGTTGACAATTCGTTTCACTTGTTATATAATGATATTAGAAGTTGAGAACAACAACAACTTACTAATTATTTGGGGGTCTGAATAATGGCAAATTATTGTGTATCATTTTGGAAAGGTGATTTTTTGGGGTGTAAATTTGGAACATATAAAGAATGTGAAGATTTTATTGAAGAAATACTATTAAATAAAGCAGAATATCAAGATAATAGTATTATATTAATGGATCATACACCACAACCAAATATCGAGGATCAAGAAGATTATGAAAAAGTTATTAGTTGTCCTGTTAATATGAATATGGACGAATGGGATCAGCAACAAGATATTAAAAGTGAAGAGTATTTTGATTACTTAGATAACTTAATGTATGAGGACGATATTTTTTAGAAAGGAGGTTTTACTTTGAAAGAAGAGGATAAGAAAAAAACAAAAAAGAAATCAACAAAAGTATGGACAAAATCAAAAATACCAAAACAATCTGATAGACACGAAAATGATTTAAGAAAAATCAAAGGAGCTAAATACACATAAAAAGCTGGAAGGGTTCAGAACCTTCCTAAATAATTAAAAGGTGATTTAAAATACTTGTTGACAAACAATAAGACTTGTTATAAAATAGTATTAGGAGGTGAGGACATGAACGACAAATATTTTAGATATATCTTAAAAGAAAGAAATATATCAATTGTAGAATTAGCTAAATATTTGGGATTAACAGCATCGGGTTTAAATTATAAGATCAGACATAACACATTTTTCATAACTGATATATTTAAAATTCTTGATATGTTAGGCATGGAATTTCCAGAAGTATTCAAACCAAAGGAGGAAGTTGAAAGTGGAAACGACTTGTAATGAATGTAAAACAAAGTTTTTAGTAACAATACTTACTAAAGAAATATTAGATCCAGAAAAGGCAGTTGAAGTATATTTTATTTGTCCTAACTGTAAAAAAGAATATCATTGTTATTTTGAAAATAAAGATACTATGAAGTTACAGGCGGATATTAATAACTTAAATTCACAATTGACAACTAAGTTAGATAAAATTAAAAGAAATAAATTATTGAGTGATTTAAAGAATTTAAGAACTAGAAAAAAGAAATTGCTAGAGGGTTTAAATAGAAGAATGAGAAAGGGTGTTTAATTATGACTGATACAAAAAATAATGAGGTAGTAGAATCAAAAACAGAAGTTAAGACAGATACAGAACTTGTTAAAGGCTTAAATATTTATCAAAAATTGGCGATACTGCAGGACAAAGTAAAAGTTAATAAAGATAATAGAAACGATTTTGCAGATTTTAAGTATAGAACTATACAAAATATTTTAGCAGAACTTAAACCACTATTAAAAGAATTAGGGTTAATAATACGTTTTGGATCTGGAAAATTAGACGGTGAAAAATACATACTAGATATAATTGTAACTGATATAAATAACCCAACTAATCAAATGGGGGAAAATGGAGAAATTTACATTGATAGAACAAAATCAAAAATGGATTTATCACAAAAAGTTTTATCAGCAAAGACATTCTTAAAAAAATCATTATTAGAGGATTTATTACTAATTAGTGAGGACGTTGACCCTGATAGTCACGATAACACAGGCTTACATGGTGATAATTTTCGTGGCGGTACTGCACCAACTAATCAAGGAAATACCAGCAATGGAGATGCCCAAACTGATAAAAACCGAGGAAATAATAAAGGAAATACAACAAATAATAGTACAGAAGAACCAGAAAGAACACCAGAAGAAGCAGAAGCTATAAGTGGAATAAAGAATATACTTTATCTTGTAGCAGAAAAAGACCCAGATAAAATGCTTGCTTTATTAGCTGAACATACAAGTTTTATAGGAAAAGACAAAAAGAAAGTCCCAGGTGTATCAGACTATAATAAACTTATTGGCAAACGGTTAACAGTGACATATGGTAAATTACAAAAAACATATCCAAAAGAGTATGAAAAAGTTTTAGAAAATAAGGCTAAAAAGAACAAGGTTAAAAAATAATAAAATTTGAAAGGGTGTTTAATTATGAATAAAGATATTATGAGAATAAAGGGAAATAAAGAGGCTATTACTAAAATACAAGGTATGTTTATAACAGGAGAAGGAAAAGAAATCGATATAGATACTTTTAAAAAGACTGAAACAGAAATTACTTTTGAAACAATGAATAGAAATATTCCTATTATAATAAATTTACTAGAAGCTGTAACATTGAAAGAAAATACAAAATTAGAAACACGTACAAATTATAACCATGATGCATACGATAAAATTTACACACATAATATTGAATTTGGAAAAACTAATCTTAAAAATATAGAAATGAATTTTTCATATTGTGGAATACCAGAAGAATTAAGTCAAGAAATTAAAGATAGAATTTATAATGCAGCAGCCACAAAATATAAAGACTTGTTTAAAATGAATTTAATTGAAGGTGAAGTTATTTCACCAGATGAAAATTTACCTCATAGAATTGGCGTTATCTATAATTACGATTTTGATATTAATAATTACAGAATACAATCAAGATTACAATGTACTAATATTACATTTAATGTTTATAAAAAACCAATCTATAAATAAATTTAAAGGGTCGGTATATCCGGCCCAATATTACATTTTGAAAGGATGTTTAATTATGAATAATGATTATCAAATGGAAAAATTAATTGTTGAACTTAAGGAATTTACTGAGGAAAAAGAAAGATTAATGTTGATTGCTTCTAAAATGCGTGACGAATATCAAGATAAAATTAATATGTATCAGGACGAAATATTAAAAAAGGAACAATATACAAAGGATGTTATATACTCTTTAATTGAAGTTGATAAAATGAAAAATAATAAAACTGAACAATCATATAGATTACCATCTGCAAAGATTTCAATTAAAAAAGAATCTAAAGTAATGAAATTAAAACCCGAATATAATTCAGGAGAAATACCAGATAAATATTTACAAACAAATGTGACTGTAAAATGGGCTGAGTTCAAAAAGACATTAATAATAAACGGTGATGATGTTGTTAATAAGGATACAGGTGAAATATTAAAAAGTGTTGAAGTACAAACAAAAATAGGTGGACAACTAGAAATAAAATTATAAATAATAGGACCCTTAAATGGGTCCAGAAAGGTTTTAAATTATGAATAAAGATATTTGTATAAATCCAGCAGAAGAATTAAGTTATCAACCAAAAAATTGTTTAGAGTGTGAAAAACTAGACCAATGTAATTTAATTGATTTCTCAAAAAATAAAAATACATTAACTAATGAGCTTAAATATAAATTATTAGGTAAAATTACTTATTCAAATAAACCAGATTATATTGGTTGCTTTTTAGAAGTATCTGAATATAACTACAATGAAATTAAAGAGTCCATGAATGAATTTTTAAAAGATGATAATTTTGAAAAACATATAAGTGACTTTACTTATCATTTATTAGAAATTGAAAATATGACTCCTATATTAGATTTTGATAACAAAGTATTGAGCAGAGCAACAACACATTTAAATTTTAAAGTTATTGTGTTTTATACTATGAAAGATAAATTTGAATTTGATTTAATGTATGAATATACAGTTCCACACTCTAAACCTGTAAATATCTTTTATAAAACTATATTGAAAGAGGATTAAATTAAATGAGTATTGATTATTATACATGTTCAACAAAAAACTGTGGTAATACCTTTGCAGATTGTGGTGATTATATAAGCTGTAATTGTCAGGCTCATTGGTGTAGTGATAAATGTGCAGAAAAAGACGGATATAAAGTCATAGACTGTGAAAAGTTTGATGAATATCCACCATCTGATGAACAATGGGAACAAATTTGTTCTAACTGTGATAAATCTTGTGATTGTGAAAATGGAGAATTAAAAACTTGTAATTTTTGTAGGGGTGAAGATATACCAGATAATGAAATTGTTGATAAAATCATTAAAAAAAAGTTTAAGACTAGACAAAAGTTATTAAATTATTTGAATAAAGAAAGTTTATTATATAAGTTAAAAAA
>CAZWGG010000001.1:0-59850 GCA_964633305.1 uncultured Bacteroidales bacterium | reverse complement strand
AAAGAAATAATACCAGGAGCAGAATTTAAACAAATAGAAAGGACTGAATAATATATGATTTCTTCTGAATTATTTAAGATTGACGAAGAGGAATATAAAGTTTTTTTAACAGAAAAAAACTGTATTATATATCTAAGTCATGAATTAGAATTAATAACAGAATTTCTACCAACAGATAGTATAAAAAGAATAAATACTTCATCAAGAATAAATAAAATACGAGAAGAAATTGAATTAAATTACGGAAAAAAATTAATAATTAAATATACTATGAATGACTTTGTTGTTCCTGATAATTTCTATTTAAAAGCTGATGGATTGTATATCAAGAAAATAATAATAAGAAATAAAAATGAATATATTGACTATGTAAAAATTTGTCCAAAATGGTTATTTGTTGTCGCCGATGTATATTCAAATGAATATGATATTCATCAATATGAAGTTGTTTCGAAAAAACCTTATTTGAAAACATCTAAAATTCAATTATGTGACAAAGATGTTTTATTCAAAAATAGTTTAATCATAACATTTCTATCTAATAAACTCGATGTTCCTGTTGATGACTCATTAAAAGCCGATTATACTAATTATTTTTTTAACTTTGTTCAAGAAAATCAAAATAAATTTATAAAAAAGAATACAGTTCCAACATTAGGCTGGAATGATAATTTTAATCAATTCGCTCCATATAGCAAAGATTTACATATTGATTACAGCAAAGACAGATATAATTATTTTAGAAATTTAATATCTGGATTTAAACCAAAAGGCGATAAAGTTAAGTTTATAAATAAAATGAAAAAGCATGTAGAAAATCCATTCGCTGATTTTGCGGTATCAACTGCTTTTACTGCTCCACTTTTAAAAATATTAGGTGTTAGAAGTTTCTTATTAAATTATTATGGAAAGTCAAAAAATCAGAAAAGTTTATCGGCAAGAATTGGTCTAGCTGCTTTTGGAGATTATCAAAAATTAGAAATGTCTGGAGCTGATACGGTCAATGTTCTTAAAAGTAAAATACATAAAATGCAAAATCATCTATGTTATGTTGATGAAATAATACAAAAGGGAAAAAATGCTCCACAAATAAATGCATATGATATCGGAAATGAAAAAGACCGGCATAGACTAGATAGTAATAGTCAGATAAAAGAATCTAAGTCGTGGAGAACTATTGTATTTTGTACCAGTGAATTAGCAATATCAAAAGATAACGATATGTCAGGAGAAATCAATAGAGCTTTAATTTTTGATGCTGACTGTAGAAATAAATCAATTAAAAATGAAACTGAGATGCATATTTATGCGAGTGATTATTATTCATTTTTAAGTAATAATTATGGTTTACTTGGGGATGAATACATTCAACATATAATCGAAACTGATAATGATGAAATCAGAAATATATATAAAGATATTAGAAATTTACTTCAATCAGTAAATCAAAACGAAAATTTAACTGACCATATTAACTCAATTGCTGCAATATGCACAGGTAATTTTTATTATAGAAAGTTCTTTTTTAATGAAATTGATTATCAATACTCCGTCGAGCTTGCTTTTCAAATATTAAAGAGTCTAAAAACTGTTGAAGAACTTGACCCAAAAATAAAAATGATGGATGAAATTTACAATTTTTATGAAATACATAAAAGTTGTTTTCTTGGTACAGCTGATAGAGTAAAAAGTCCAAGCTCTCCTATTTATGGGAAATATGATGTAGCTAAAAAAGAAATTTATTTCATCCTATCACCTTTAAAAGATTATTTAGAAAGAAGTGGATGGACTTGGGAAGCAAAAAAAGAACTGCAAGAAACTAATTTAATTTCATATGGATTACGTCGTATTGATGGAATAGCCGGAAAAAGAATTATTATACCTGCAGACAGATTATATTTAAAAAATAGTGAATATGAAGATGAGGAAAGAGAATCAATAGTTAATCAAGATAAAGAACCCATTAACATTGAAAATTATAGGAAGGATGATATAAATGGATAATGATAGTTATTTATCAATTGCTTTTGATAAATGTGTGAACGAGACAATTGAACGTATAAGCGGTATGAAAGAAAAAATATATAATAATCTTATTGAGAACGCATGTATGCATTATCAAAGTTTAGAATATTTAAATGAATCAATACATTTTAATCAATTAAAAGAAATATTTAACTCGATAAAAGAAATATCTTTGAATAGAAAGATACCTAGTAAATATTTTAGTTCAAAGAATGATAAGATATTAAAATTGTTACTTGATTTTAGAAATATTTCAGATATGGTTATCGAAGATGTTTTAGAAAATAACGACATTAGTTTGAATGATTTTAAGAAAAAAATTGCAATTGATTTGATGGAAAAAGAATTTAATATTGAATTATCTGAAATTGATTTTGATGATATTCAAAAAAATGAATTGTAATGAAAGGAAGCTGAGATATGAATAAACAAGTTAAAAAAAGTATAACAAAGATATTTGTATTAAAAAATAAATATGAACAAAATATTGAATATTTACTTCATGAACTATATATATTTGAAATAAAATATGGTAATTTAAAAATGTCTAAACGCCTACAAGCTGATTATGTAAGAATTTTATCATATGTATCTATTGAAATCTTATATTATAATGAAATGTGTAAAAAACATAAATTTCCTTTTATAGATTTTCAAATAGTATCTCATATAAAAATATAAATAATAAAGCAGCTGATAAAATTTTATCAGCTGCTTTTGTAAGTAAACATTTAAATTCTAGGAATATACAAATAATAATTCAAATTATTCAAATCAATTCAAACTATAAAATTATTCTCAATGCAATTGTATAATAAATACTATCTAATTACAACTATTAGTTCTATCTTTAATTGATATCCTTACTACCCTCTAATATCACACGTTGTCCTATAAACTCAACGTTCCCGACCAAGATATATATTATATCACTTTTTATAATGATTAATATTTTCAAATCAACTTTATATAAAGACATTTTTGATTTTTATTATATGAATCAGTTGGAATAATCTCTACAATTTCTCTTGTCATAATATCTACATCGGTCTTGTCATCTTCATATCCCATAAAAGCTAATTTATAGATTTCAAAACAATCGCCATTTTTTTTATCTAATCTTATCAATGTTTTATCATCTATATATGGCAGTAAATCTTCAAATGTCATAATAATATCCTCTCTTCATTATTATTTTTACCATGGTTTATAAGGTCCATTTCTATTTCCTGTTCCATCTTTCAATCTCTTTTGAATTGCAGCTTCCTCCGCCGCTGCTTTTTTCTTTGCTTCGGCAACTTTAGTTTTTGCAGTATTCTTTATATTTTGTAAATCAGCTCTTAATTTTTTCACTTCTCCTTCTAATTTTGCTTCCTTACTTTTATCTTTTTTTGCCTCAGCTTTTTTATTTTTTATCTTTTCTTTTATAGCTCCTCCCATCTTGATATATTCATTCGCAACTGAGGATACAGCTTCGCAAGCTCCATTTGCGAATCCATTAACTATATCATCAAAGATTCCTTCGAATCCAATATCTTCTAACCATCCCATATTAACACTTCCTTCATATTATTTTTTAATTTTATTATACTTTTCTCATTTCATTTTCATTATTACAATAAACATAGTTTCTTCCATTTGATTCAATTAAATACATATTATCGAAACCTACTAATTTAATAGTTCCAACAATTTCATTATTGAAATTTCTATCAATTTTTATACCATCTATACTTTTTCCAAATATCATCTTATTATAATCATATGTATTATAATTATGCAGACCTTTTATATATTCATCCGCTGATATAATTATTGAATCACCAACATTAAATTCTTCCTGCGGACCCGCAGTTAAATCAAAATCACTCATTATTTTCTCCTTCAGCTTCATCATTTAATATTTCAGAATAATCTATAATTTTACTATCAATAAGATTATTTTGATTAAAGTTAATAAAGAAATTAAATAAATATAGTAAAACAGCAAGTTTCCATCCATAGTTATAACATATCAATGTATAAATAATTATTCCCATAATAGCAGCTATAACATTATTTATTAATAATCTTCTTTTAACTTTCTTTTCATTAATCATTATTTTCTTCCTTTTCTAAAAAAATTTCTATTCCATCACATATCAAGACTATATATATTTTTGAAACTTTTAAATACAATATTTTTGAATATTCAATTGATAATGATAATTCTTTATTTTCAATATATAAATTAATCTTTCCAAAAGTTCTTTTGCCTATAAAATTATTTCTATTTAAAAATATCTCTACTGTTCTTTTATTCATATCTCAGCACCTTTTAATCAAACGGAGGTTTTATATAGTCTGCTTTATTTATTTCTATAACTTTGACTGCTTCTACTTGATTCAAAAGTATAATAATTATTGGCCCATTTTTAGAATTTTCTCTGAAATCATACCAATTTTGCTCATTTTTAAAACTAGGCATTTTTTCTTCTAAAAATTGATAGATTGTTTGTCCATCAGTATCAATATCTTTACAATATATATTTTTATGAATTATCCCACTTTTCATATAAATATCAATCATTTTTATTTTCCTTTCTATTTTTAATTTTTTTTAAGTATTGGATATCTTTATTGAAAATATACAGACCTTCAGCAAAAATAAATAATATAAGAATTAATATAATTGTTTCATCAGTTAAAAGAAAAAATATTGTCAATAAAGAAAAGCAAACTCCAACTATTATAACTTTTAGAATTAAAAATAATATCATTATTTCTCTTTCATAGAATCATACATAAATTGTATTTGATCTTTCAAATCATTGTTTTTACTATTTAGAAGGTTTACTTCCATTTCAAATGCTTCAATTATATTTTTTTTATCATTTGACAATTTATTAATATATTTGTCTTGTAATCTACAACGATTTAACAAATATATTAAGCAGCATATAGTTAGAATTGATAGAACATTTATAGATATTGACTTTAATAATATTTCCATTTGTCCTCCTTTCAATTAATAGCAGCTCTTTTATATAGCTGCTATTAATTTAGTTTTAATTTATCTCTTTGAATCTTTTAATTTAAACTTTATTAGTTTAAATGCTATAAGACCAACAATTATAAAGCAAAATCCAGTAACTATACTATTTTGTATTGACATTCCAAAAAATCCTAAACCAATCATTCCAGTTTGTGGTAATACCGTTTTATTATACATTTTATTATCTCCATTCAATTTTTATTTTTAATAATGCTAAAGCAGTTCCATAAATATATAATATATTATTCAAAAGACTGTATAAACACATAGGTATCATACTAAATAATATTAAATACATCTTCCAGTCCTTATTTTTAACATATTTACTTCTTATACCTGTGTTTATATAATAAACAACTATGATAGCTACTAACCATACTAAATCAAGGTTATGAACCTTAATTGCTTCAATAGCAAATATTAATTGAAACAACATCAGTAAAAAGTAAAATAACATTTTATTTATATCTAAAGAAGTATATTTTTTATATCCATGTCTAATTAAATCAGCAGCTCCACCTTTTATCCATCGTTTACGTTGTATAAAAAACTCTTTAAATGTTGTAGGTGTATCTGTAAAAGCTTTTATTCTATTACTAGTATTTAATTTATATCCTAATTGTTTAAGTACTAAGGTTAAATCATAATCCTCTGTTATACTATCGACATTATATACAGTGTTACGTTTTTTTATTACATTTTCTAGAGCGATTTTTCTATACATTGAATACATACCGCGACAAACAAATACATTCCCCTGATTCTCAATAAAGCTCGTATCTCCAAAACCATACTCAATATTTTGTAAATACCATAATAAATTTTTATTTTTAGGTTCTATAAGTCCAGCCATTGAACAAACAGCACCTGTTTCGTAATTTCTTGCTAAAAACTTCACCCCCTCTTCAATTGCTTTTCTATGAAGCACCGTATCGGCATCCATTACTAAAACATAATCATTCATATTTTCAAAATAGTAATTAAAAAGTTGATTAAGGGCACCAGCTTTTTTATCTTTGTTGTTAACACTTTTAAAAATTTTAACATCGTAATTATCATCAAAATTATTGATAATTATTTTCTCTGTATTATCAGAGCAATTATCAAGACAACAAATTATATCGATATCCCAATAAGTTTGATTCAATACACTCTGAATTGAATCTTTTATTATCTCCGCCTCATTGTGAGCAGGCAGAATAACTGTTACACCCATGTCATTAATCCTCCTTAATTATTTTTTTAAAAGTTTAACTTTTAGTCCTTTTATTTCAAGTTTTGTTCCTTCAGGAAGTTCTATATTTTTATATTCCTTTTCATACATGCCAGCCTTAGTCCCCATTATTGCATTGATACCACCATCAAACATATTATCACTTATAACATTCCCATTTCCGCTAATAGCTGTTATAGTATAGGTTCCTGACTCAAAATCATCCCCAGCATAATAATTCCCAGATGAAAAAGTATAATCTTTTTTTATTTCTTTTTTTGCAGTTACTTTTGGCTCAACTGAAACTTTGACAATTTCTTTTTTAACTGATTCTTTTACTTTAATATTAGATTCTAACTTATCAATTTTATCTTTTAATTCATCAATTTCGATATTCTTTTTATCAATTTTATTATGCAGATTAGAAATATTATCAATTAATGATACATTGCTAGTATATTCATTTGATGGACTATCAGCGTAAAATATTCCCCATCCTATTGCAGTTATAAAAAAACTTAAAAATCCTATTAACACACCCTTTGCAATACTATTATATTTATTCTTAGCTTCAATCCCTATCAAGACAAAAGGAATTAAACTTAATGCAAAAAAACTTTTTACAAAACTCTTTTTATTTTCTTTGTTATTCTCCATATTAATCATTTTCAATTCTCCTCATTTAAATTTTAACATTATTAAGCTGTTCCAGATGGACAACCTATATTTACATAACATATAGTACAATAAAATTCATTAGTCATATAATTATAAGTTCCATCACTTCTAGCAATAGAATCAGCTGTTGAATTTTCTGCTATTCCTGCCTGAATATATTCATTTATTTCAATTGCTTTTCTTTTACAAATCTTACAAACTGGACTTGTTTTTTTAGCTTCCATATACATTGTTATCTCCTTTCTTATTTCTTTTTAAAAAATCCATCTTTTCTTTTTGCTTTATCTTTTCTCAATTTATTAGCACTTTTCACATTATTTTCAATCAATTTAGTATTATCAATTTGTTTAATGCACTTTCCAAAATATTTATCACATTTTCCATTTTTACGAAAACTACAGCTCTTATCATCACATTTTTGTCCATATTCAGTAGCCATATTAGTTGATTTCTCCTTTCTATGTTTACAATACTATCCACATAATTCATCATCACCTTGTTGCCATTTTCTTGCAGTCATTGACCAATTATATCTATTATCATTATTATGTCTATATTTTTCCCTAAGTCTGTTCATTGCATCAAGTGCCGAAGTCCCTTTTACAAGACCTGAATACGTTGCTGTCATACTTGAGACAGTTACAAAAAAATTTTTTAATAATTCATCATCATTCATAAATTCATATCCTTTCTAATTTATTCTTTAATAATTTCTCTTAAATCAAATAGTTTACCCCAATCAAAATCACTATCATTATCAAGTGCCACTACTTCATCATGCCATATTCTATCAATTTTTTGATTTAATAAGTCTTTTTTAGTTTCAATATTGTTATCATAATATGTTCTCGTCATGTATTCATTAAAACCAACAGCAAATTCACAATCAGGGTCAATGCATGCAAAATCATTATTCGACTCATAGCAGCCGCCCCCACATATAGGACATTTATAATCATTTCTATTTTTAATTGCTATCAACTCTTTTCTATAAATAAAATTATTACAATAATAGATTATAATAAAAGTAATACTTTGTCAATACTTTTATTATATGAAAGTATTACTTTTTATGATATAATGGAAAGAGCTGATAGGAGGTGTATTATGAAGAAAAGAAAAAAAGGAAAAACAAGGGAAATAAAAAATGTACATTCATATAAAATAGAGAATTCAATATATGAAGAGGCAGAAAATATAATAAGAAGAAAGACTGGTCTAGCAGTTGGGACATTTTTAAGAATGTATTTAATAGAATATATACAAAAAAATAAATAAAACTGCTATAATAGCAGTTTTATTTATTTCAATATATTTTAAGAATTTTCTATTATTTTATTCATGTCTATTAAATGATGATTACATAATAATTTTCTTTCTGTATAAGAATACTTTCCAGAATATAGAATAGAATCACCATCAATATCTAAAATATTTTTACATGAATCAATAAGTAAATCTTCATTTTCGAATATAGCTATAATTTGATTATCTGAATCTCTTACTAACACACATGCACCCAATTAAATCACCTCATTCTATTAATAATTTCAACTGATTAAAAAACAAATTTTAGTTTTTACAAGATAATTCATTAATATATCTTATAAAAACTGAACAAATATAATTCGCTGAATCGTTACTATCTCTAAATACTACATATATTCCATGTTTTCTTTTCCAGCTGTTTAAACTTCCCAGAATAGCGTTAGGATGGACTTTATTTCTATAATCATGACTTTCTATTCTTTCAATACTTCCATTTTCAATTAATAAAATAAATATTGACCTTGCTTCTACAGCTCTTTGTATTTCAGCTTTTAATCGTTTACGTTTTATTCCAACAATACATCCAGCTAATTCAGTCAAACAATATTTTCGTTCAATAACTATTTTATTTTCAAATGATAGACCTTTATAAAAAAAAGAATAATCCCCAAAATCTAATTTTTGCTTTTTAATTTTTATGCCATTTGCAATTAATCTTTTTTTTATATGCCATGTTTGTTGTTCTCTGGTATCCTGTATTATATCAAACATATTTTACCTCAAAATAAAAAGTATTCATTAATCAATGGTTTGCGTCCTCTTGATTAATGAATACTTTATAGTTCTTTATATGAACTTTGTTATGGGACGCATACATAACAAAACTCATATTAATTTATTTTAGGATACCAAAGAACTTTTATTTTGTCAATTAATTTATTAATTCATCAATAAAATTTAATACTTTTTTTCTTTCTTCATTTCTAAATTCATTAATGTAAATAATTTCATTATCATTTAATAGTTCTTCAATTGATTTTTTTAAAGCTTTTAATTCAGTAAAATGTATATCAATATCAGTCAAAAATTCTGCTATTAATTCTTTTTTTATATCAATTTCATTAATATCATTAACTTTTTTTAATATAGCACTCATGTTAGAAGTATCAATTGCTTGTAGTTCCTCATGATATTTTAATAACTCTTCTTTAATTTCTTTCTTTTTCTGCATATATTTATTTTTTATATTCATCCTCATTATCTCCTTCAGTATTTTTATTAGTATCTATTAAAAATTTTCGTGCTGCTAAAAATCCTTTGATATCTTTTATATCAGATGTAATTATTTTAAAACATTCTTTTGAATATTTATCGGAAAAGTTATTCATATTTTCAACAGCTATTATATCCGTAATAATAACAAGTGCTTCATTTAATTTTTGCCTAGCATAATCATATCTTTTCATTATATCCTTTTCATGCATGTTATTTCTCCTTTACTTTCTTGATTTCTTTTTTTATAAGTTGAAATTTTTTTTCGCAATTACTACACCAATTATTAGCAGTTAAACAATTACAAATTTTGCATTGATATATTTTTTTATAATCACCATTTAGAAAACTTTGTAATTGCATTTTTGTATAATGATAATTTTTCTTTGTTTCAATATCCCACATAGATATAACTTTATGCCTATAATTTGTTTTACAATATTGAAGTATTCGTCCAGTTCGTTTGTTTGTAACTGTACCATCTGAATCAATCTTATATCTTTTTTTTAATCGATTCAGAATTATATATTTTTTTTCAATCATCATATATCACCAAAGCTTTTTGGCCTTTTTGAGCTAAAATCATAATGAATATATTTCGATGCTTTTTCATTCTGTTCTTTCAAGTTTAAAAATTTATATATACCTGGTCGTCCACAATATTCAAAACAGTGATGTTTGTAATTTTCTAATATCTTTCTTTTAGGCTCAAGCATATTCCAACAATCTAATTTTCTTAATTCATTCAATGATATCCAATTTTCTAGTATTTTTATATAAATTCCATCTAAATTTTTTATTAAATGATCTGCGTAATATATCCACTCTTTATATTTTTTACTATGCTCTGAATTGTTCATATCATTAACCTGATCTTGATATTGAGTGAACACTTTAACAATTAAATATTCGTATAACATTTTAGTAGATACTGTTATTTTCATCATTTAGTCCTCCTTTACTTCCTTTAATTAATATCTTTTAATAAAATTTCTCATTTATTAATTTTTGACTTCTATATTCATCCACTACTTTGAAAAGTTTCTTTTCAGCTTCTACTACTCTCATCCTAGCAATATATTTATAATTTCTGCTAGATGGTGGCTGCCAAATAAACTCTTTATATTTTGATAGATAATATGTAAATTCAACTTCAATAGTTTTTCTATCTATCAAAATATAGGTCATTACTCCTTTTCGCTTTTGACTTATATCTCTTAATGTAACAAACATAATTATTAATCCCTTCTTATAATATTTTTATTTTTTATGTTATAGACTATCATTTTTTTATCTTTTTTATATTCAGCAGCACCTATAATTTTTGAATTATAAATAATATCAGTTAAATGGAATGTTATACATTTTAAATGATTTCTATAATCATTTAATGATTTTTTACCTATTTCAGTTTTATGTATTATAGGCATATTATATGTATCATGAATAGGATAAACTTCTTTTATTTCTATTTCAGTTCTATATGCCTCATAAACAATTTGGGATAAAATAATATTTCTTTTAGCTTCATCATCAATAAAATCTATATTAAAATTAGTATCTCTTAATTGATAAAACATTTCCTTAAATATATCTTTTTTTAATGTATTATATCTTAATAAACCATTAGTTCTTTTTTCAGTTTCTAAAAAATCATTTAAATCTTTTAATCTATCGCATATCTCATTAACTAAACTTCCAATATATTCATTTCTAATCATTGTAAATCCTCCTTTTTTATATATAATATAATCAAAGTATTACTTTGTCAATATTAAGTAATACTTTGACTATATTAATTTATTCAGAATCAAATTCGCAAATTAATCTTTCTTTTAACTTAGTATTTCTTTTTAATAAATTATTTCTTGGAACAATTTTATTAGTTAGTGCTTTATTAGTTAACATTACAACAGTTTGTTTTCCTCTCGTAATTGCTGTGTAAAGTAATCTAGAATCGCAGATAGGTGAATCAGTTGGAATTATTAGTACTATGTATTTAAACTCACTACCTTGTAATTTATGAACTGTTGAGCAATAAGATAATATAAATTCATCTATAATCTCTTTTTCCTTTTTATATGTTACAAATTTTTCTAAATCTTTATAAAATACAGTAAATGTCGTTTTATCAATAATAGTAACTCTTCCAAATTCCCCATTAAATATGCCGTTATCTCTATCATTTTTAGTACACATGACCTTATCGTTAACATCAAATGGGAACCAATCATTTTTATTTTTCTTAGGATTTATTAAATTTTTAATCATTTCATTAATACTTATTACACCTACCTGACCTTTTTTAATTGGAGAAATAAATTGAACTTCTGAAAAGAAAGTATCAATAGAATCATATTTATTTTTTAAGTAATTAAAAAAGTATTCAATACTTTCTAAATATTCTTTAGGAGTAAGAGCTTCTTTTACATAAAAATCGGCTTTTTTAACATAATCAAAATTTTCATTATGTCTTACTTTTGTTGCGATATCTAGTATGTTAGAATCTCCTTTTTGTCTAAATGTCTTTGTTAATGGAAATACATTTAATTTCTTTGATTCAATCATATCATTTAAAACATTTCCCGGTTGTACTGATGGTAACTGGCCTATATCTCCAACAGATATAATTTTGACAAAATCAACAGAACATTCATCCATCTTTTCTAATAAGGCGAACATTAATTCTGTATCTACCATAGACATTTCATCAATTATCATTACTCCATTTCTAGCTGTAAAATGATTAGCAGCATCATTTAAAAATCTATGAATTGTTGTCGCTTCATGACCTGTCGATTGATTCATTCTTCGTGCAGCTTTACCAGTTGGGGCAGTTAAGAAAAGTTTAAATCCTAACTCTTTTAAAATAAATAATACACATTTTAAAAGAGTTGTTTTTCCAGTTCCAGCACTGCCCGGAATAATTACTACAGTATTATTTACAGCTCCTTCTATTGCTACTTTTTGACTTATATCAAATTTTATTTTATTTATTTTCTCAAAATCAGTTATTAAACTGTTGATATCATATTTTTCAAGTCTAGTTTCATCAACTTGTCTATTATTTATTCTTTTTAAATGTAAAGGAATTAATGTTTCTGCTTTAAACATTGATTCGGTGTAAATACAATCATCTTCACAAACTAATCTACCATTATTTTCTATTAATTCAAAATGATTCTCAGTAATACCAGCTTCATTGAGTCTATCAATTAAATCATTTTTTGTAATAAAGCAATTTCCTGTTCTAGTATATTGTTTAACTATGTATTCAGATAAATATTTTAGTCTGTTTTTATCATTTAATTTTATTCCCATCGATAACGCAATTCTATCAGCTTTTTTAAATCCAAAATCACTCATATCAATTAATACATTATATGGATTAGTTTTGAATTCATTCATTCCATCATTTATCATTTCAATTGTTTCGGTAACATCTTTTATTGTTTTAGCAGAGCATTCAGCTCCTATCATCATGTTAATTTCTTTAAATGTCTGCATTTTATCTAATTGCTGTAAGCCCTCTCTAATTAATAAAATAGTTCCAGGTCCAACACCTTTAATTTGAGGATGACTATCATTTCTAAATACATTAATATCATCAACATTATTTACTATTAAATCAGCTTTTGATTCTTTAATTCCTTTAATTGACATCAACAAATTCTTTTGAGCTTCTTTACTATTTGTATTGAATTCTTCAAATTTACAAATGAAACTTTTCTGTCCTTTATATGTTCCCATTTGCCCCGATAATACTTTTTCACCTTTGCATAATGTAAATCCATCTGTTTTAATTGTAAGCTCTTCAAAACTGTTTTTTAATGTGCCTACATAGATATGAAAATCCCCATTATTGTATATTTCATTTCTAACCTCACAACTTATTTTATCCATATTAACCTCCCAAAATTTAATTTGTTTACTAAATACATTGTATCACGTTGCATGTATTATGTAAAGATAAACATGGAGAAATATTGAAATTTCCCCATGTTATTTATTATCTCTGATATATTTTATATATTTGAGGTTTTCTATTTTTTTTAACATAACACTTTATTATTTTTATATCTTTATTAGTTATTTTTATAAATAGCCATAATAACATATTACCTATTATTTCTCTCATTTTTATTCTCCTATCTATATTTTTGTTCCACTATATTTTTTTCCATTGATTGATACAATATATAATCAATTTTATTATTGTAATCAGTTAATAAGGATACTACATTATTCAAGAAATCTAAATGTTTTAATGTCATTCTATTACCTATTAATGTTTCTAGAGTCATATGATAATTTAATATATTAAATATAATTTTCATATCAGTATTTAAAGTAACTGAGAAATTACTTCGTTCAATAGTAAATAATTTTTCAAAATAATTAAATCTAATAGTTTGTGGAATAATTATTGATATCGAATCTAGAGTTGTCATTATTAGATTCGATATATCTTCATTATCTATTCTTATATTTTTTTGATTATTTATCTTGTTAATATATTTTGTTTTCATTCTATCAATATAACTATCTATTAATTTATTTTTGTTTCTTTCTATCCACTTAAAAGTAAATATATTATTTTTTTCTTTCATCAACTCAATAAGTTTAAAAAGATTATTAAAAATATGCTTATTTATATTTTCGGATTTATTAACATTATTTAATATATCAATAACTGGTTTACTATCACATAAAAATATTAAATTTAAAGATTCTTTCATTTTTTCGCTTTCTTGATTACTCTTTATAAACTGAATCGCCCACAAAATAGCGAATGCTTCCATATCAGCTGTTTCGAGGGTTCTTGTTATATTGTGAGATATATATAATACATTACTAGATTCACAATCATTTCTAAAACACATTCCAATAATTGATTTTAAATACTCAGGCATAGTTGTAATATCTGTATTTATATAAATTCTTGATGGTATCTTTAATAAGTTCATTTTTTTTATTCCTCCATACAATCATTGCATATTTTATCCCCATTATCATCAAAACTACAATCCTCACAAATTGAATTTCCACATATTTTACATGCCCATATATGCTCGAAGCAAGTATCATTACCACAGATAAAACACATTTGAATAACTTTAAAAATTTTCTCACAATCTAAGCAAAAAACCCTATCATCACATAAATGACAATAAGAAACTTCCCCATTATTTACTATTTCCTCAGTTATTTCAGCTTTACAAAAATTACAAATTTCAATTTCTTTTCCATCTTTTATTATTTTCATAGAAAATTTTCTCCTTTATATTTTTTTATTATAATTTGTTCATCTTTCTCATAAATGATAACAACATCATTATCTTTTATGTTTAATTTCTCTAGTATCTTCTTAGGAAGAACCAGTCCAAAACTGGTCTTCCCTATTTTTGTTAAACCTTTTAATGATGGTTTTATCATTCTTTTTTGTCCTCCTTCTTTTTGTCTGCTTTTTTCTTATCATTATTCACAGGTTTTGCGATTTTAGTATCTTCAACAGGTAATTCATTTCCCAATCCATCTGGTGGTGTTTCTAAAGTTACTTTCGCATTTTTCTTTTTTAATTCTTCAAATTTTTTCTCTTTTAATTCAACAGATTTTTTTATCCATTCTAATACTAGATTTATTTTAGATACTGGCAGACTTGTTAAAATAATTGATGGTTCTAACTTCTTTTGACGAATTAATTCATCAATAACATATTTACATAATTTCTCACTATCAATTTTTATTTCTTTATTTGTACTTTTAGCTGTTTCATATAGAGTTTTTAATTGTTCATTATTTATAATCTCTTCATATTCAGTATCGACGAAATTATCATTTGAAGTTTTTGTATTATCACTACTTTCTCCAAATTCTTCTGACGAATACAAGCCTGTAAAGCTTTTTGGAAATACTTTTCTACAACTAGCAGCAATAACACATTTTACAATCATTGTCGCAGTCATTGTTCCCCACTGACCCATCGGTTTATGAGTTTTTGAATCTTTATCATAGTATTCTCTGTAATATTCATGTAATGGAATAGACCAGTAAAAATCATCTTTCCATCCCTGTCTTTTTAATGAGAAATAAGCTCCAACAATCTTTTGAGTTTTAAGATAAAATGTTCCTTTTTGTTCTATTATCTTTCCATCCTGCTCCAAGAGTAAACCAGCTTGCCATCCTTCACATAGTGGATGCTCATTTAATCTGTTTGTAAATGTATCAATTCCAACAACTTTTTGAACTTTTCCTTTTACATAAATAAAATGTATTTCTCCCAAGAATGGGTCAAGTTTTTGATGTTCACACATTTTCAAAAATGTATAAATATCAACATCTGATACTTTTTCATCAATATTTAATGCTTTTCTTGCCAAACCTAATGTTAATTCTATTTTATTTCCAGCTCCTGATACATATGATACATTACAATTTGTTATTTCATTCATTTGATAACCTCTTTCTAATTTTATTTTGTTCTAAAGTAATACAACCTACTTTGTATTTAATAACATTTTCATAATTAAAAAAATTTTTCAACTTATCTAAACTTTCTTTGTCCTCAAGTTCTTCATATATTCTATTTTCTTCAATTTCCCATAAGACATCATTTAAAATTTCAATATCTTTTTCACTTAATATTAATTTTTTTGTTGTCTTCATAAATTACTCCTTTCTTTTTTTTATTACTATAAATATGTTATCATTCTAAATATATAATGTAAATACTTTCATTTAAATATTTTATTGTTTTATATTATGGTTGATTTATTATAATAAATGATATATGATAAAATTATATTTAGAGAAAGGAGTGATATTATGAGGGGCAAAGATGAAACTGGTATCAACATTAGACTTCCAGACGATATGTATTTTCAGTTAAAATTTTATGCAAAGAAACATCGATTAAAAATAAAAGATATAATACTTGAGGCAATAGATACTTCAATTAAAAATTTAGCTAATAAATCCGATACACTTATTCAGATTGAAAAAAAATGATGATTTTCTTTAATTGATAATTTATAATGAGGTGTTATTATGAAAATAAAAAGGATATTTGCTGAATTAAATGGACAGTTAAAAACATTTAAAAATAGGGATGAACTAGTTTCAGAAATAAAGAAATTAAATAGTTTGAATTTAATTTTAAAAATTGAATTTGAAGAAAAAACAATTGAATTATCCATACTTTCATCAATGAATTTTATCGTAACTGGAGAAATACAAGACAATATATAAAAATATAAAATATTTGGAGGAATAATATAATGAATAGAAGTGAATTTTTGAGTTTTTGTGGAGTAAATGCAATAGGAATAATATTTTTTTATACAATTTTTTTAATCTTATTCATAAATTATGTAATAAAGAAAGTAAATAAAATGCGGAAAATTTTCAATGAAACAATTAATTTCGCTCAAAGTAGTCATAATGAATTTGCAAAAGATGTTGGGGCTATAGATTCTCAATCAAGAATAATAAAAAAAACACAAGAAAAAATTATATTTGATGTTAACTATATTTTGAAATTGCTTGATAAATATAAAGGAGTAACTTTTGACACGAAGATAAATAATCAAATTTCATCTGAAATTGCCGATATAATCAATTCAAATGTTTCTGATACTAATAATGGATGTACTGAAACAAAATCAATCATAGAGGAATCTAATAATGATAAAATTGATATTAGTGATTGCGTAAGATTGTCTGATATCTGTTATGAAGATTCTATTTTATCTGAAGGAGATATAAATCAATATACAAATCAAAAAAAATCAATTAAAAATGATTCTTATAGCTCTAATATTAAGATAGGTCAGGAAGTTAGATTTTCATCTATTGTTGAAAAAACTATTGATTTTTCCGAAAAAGTTAAAACTAAATTTAAAAAGCAAAGAAGTAAAGATAAATCAAATAGTTCTAATGATTTTATGAAAGAATTAGAACCAGAATCGGAATCAAAAAAATATATAGAAAAGGAGTTTATTTATGTCTGATTTTTTTTATTTTGGAAGTTACTATTCACCATACATCGTTGTTGCTTCATCTGGACATGGCCCAAACACAGCAGGAAAAAGAACTCCATTAATTAATGGTAGAAGTATAAAAGAGTTTGAATTTAATCAGCCTACAAAATTAAAGTTTTTAGCAGCTTTAAAAAGATGTGGAATAGCTTGTTGTGATGCTAATTATGAAGCAGAAACAAAAGCAATTGATGTTTCCAGAGATACGCGAATTAAAAGAGCTAATTCTTTAATTAAGTGCGATAAAGATAAAATACGTATAATTTATGTTGAAATTCATTTCAATGCATATGACGGTAAATTTGATACAAATAAAGGAGGTTTGGAAGTATTTTATTATACAGGAAGTACAAAAGGGAAATTACTTGCTTCATCTATATTGCACTATTTAAAAAATGGAACAAAACAAATAAATAGGGGTGTCAATTCAGCGAATTTTGATGTATTAAAATATACTTTAATGAAAGCGGTTCTATCTGAAAATGGTTTTATGGATGATAGATTTGAAGCTTCTATTATGTTAAATGAAAATTTTCAAACTGAGGTAGCCGAAGAACATTGTCAAGGAGTATGTGACTATCTTGGATTAATATATGTTCCCCCCAAACAAGTAAATCCAAAAGGACTTTATAAAGTTCAAGTTGGAGCATTTTCAAATTATGATAATGCAAAAAATCTAAGTAATAAACTTAAAAAAGATGGATATCCTACATATATTGTTGGGGATGATGTGTAAAATATCACATATATCATAGAAGTTTATGTATAAAAAAAGCAGTATAATCTATACTGCTTTTTTATCTTGTAAATATTCATAAACTTTATTTTGACTTATTTTCATTTCTGCTATTTCTTTTATTAATTGATTTTGAATAACTATTAAGGCACTTACTTCTTTTATTAATCCAATCATTGATTTATTATTATTTTTTAAGAAATAAATCATTAATACTACTGCGATTCCATTATTTATTACAAATCTTAAAATTTCTTCTATTTCCATGATAACACCTCTTTCTTTATTGAAATACTTCTGTTACTACAACACAACTTGAGGTAGTTAAATCAGTTGGATTTCCTGCATCTGTGTTATATTGTGCTCCTCTACATTGTAGATATCCCCCATCATTTCCAGTTTCTACAATGAAATTTTCTGTGGCAGCACTTGAAGTCGAAATTGCGGAAAGTGCATATCGAATATCAGTAGTTAGTCCATGGACAGATGTTCTCACATTATTAGTTGACGAAGGTTCAGTCGCTGCACTAACAGCAACACCACCGACTGAAACTCTATTTGATAAAGCAGTAACACCACTACTTTCCCAATCTACTCTAAAATCAGGAGTAGCACTTCCAGTATTTTGTATACTAAAAAAAGCTTCGATTCTAAAAGTTCTATTTGCTGGTAATTTAATAAAAAAATCATCTATATTTGTTAATACATTACTTGTATATGACTGAGTAGTAAATAATTTATATAATTTTGGTCCTTTACTCCATTCATTATATAAATTTAAATCCCCATAATTAGATGATATCGCAAAATCAGTTACTAAAGACCATGCGTTTGCTGACGATGATTGTATATAAACGCATCCAACAGAATCAGCTGCGATTGATGTTTCATATTCTAAAACATGCATCATTTCACCATCTTTGTATAAAATAGCTCTGCATGTATCATTATCTTTTTCAAGTTTTATAATTATTCTTTCATCTTTTAATAAAGTATTAGATAATACAACAGTAACATTAGTGGTAACACCTGCTTCGGTTACACTTAGATAAAAAGTACCATTATTAACATATGTTTCGATTAAATTATCAGAATCAACTTCCCAAGACAATCCTAATGAATAATCTTCATATTTACAATACATTTCTATATAAGCTATAAAAGATAAAACACTACAATAAATATGTAATACTGAGCCTGTTGGTTCAGGTGGCATTAACATTATTCCATGTCTATTCAGTTTTTCATCATATACAACACTTAGAATATCAAGAATAATATCAAATTTATTTTCCCATCCAGTAGCTAAACCCATATATTCTTGAAATGAATTAGGCCATCCACCAAATAAGCTATCTTCCTTTACCATTTGTAAATAATCGCATGTAATATATTCGTCTTGAGCATTAGCAAGTGATGTCGCTTCAATTCTTATATGGGTAATATCATCCCATCCAGCAGGTGCCCCAGTTATAGCGAATGCAGATTTAGCAGCTGCTAAATAATTATATCCATTTGAAAATCCTGCGGCTGCTACTGCATAATTATAATTATTCGCATTATCATCACCAAATTTAAATTGAAATACATTAAATTTAGTTGTGTCAGTAATATAAAATATCAAATAAATAAAATCTGATACACTAGATGCTTGGCCATCATTGAAAACACTTAAATCAATAGAAGGTATATCTTTATAGATACCGAGCCATCCAGCATTGTCGTCATGCTCAGTAAATCTAACAGAATTTGAACCAATCATATTATTTGTAGTATCATCTGATATATCCGTTGAAGCTGTGCTTGCTGTCCATTCATCGCCACTTGTGAAATTGCAAATTTCTTTAGTACATCTTTGCCAGAAATATTCTTTTAATTTACTTTTTTCAAAATTTAAACATTGACTCCTTCTTAATTCTTCATCGGTTAATGATAATACATCTTCATGACTTAATAAATTATCCGCATCTATACATGGAGGCCCCCCATTAATCCAAGCTATAGGAGTATATTTGCCGAAATCACCCATATTTACGCCTCCTCAATTTTGAAAGTTGTCATATCAATTCTTTTAGGTTTCTTTAATAATTGTCTTGTAGCATGTACATTTTTTATTTTTTTTCTAAGTGCTGGTATTGTAACTTTATATCGAATAGCTTTTTTTTCATCTTTGATACTAATTAAATCTATTTGTAAATCAAATTTATCTTTTATTTGATTTACAAGATTTACACAAAATGTTGAATACATATTTTTTAATATTTTGTCATCAACTTCCTCAATTTTTTTTATATCAGCTGTTTCGATATCAACTGATATATTTTTATCATTTTCTAATTTAAATATATTTGTAAAGTCCATTATATCAACTCCTATCTATTTGATATTCCCATGTAACCTGTATTTCTTCACTTCCTATTTTATTTTCTACAGGATTTAAGACTATTCTCGATATCAATAATCCGTAATCTTTTCCAGCACCTTCTAACCAATCATATGATGTCGAGCCAGCGAACAGTCCTATTTCTTTAATAGTAACAATTCCAGAATAATCTTCTGGTTGAGTATCTTTTAAAATTGCTCTAGCTTGTAAAGTTCCAACGCCTGTTCTAGTTCTTACAATAATAGGAACACGATAAATTTCATTTACTAAATGTTGCATATTATTAGTATTTACACTATTATCATCGCCAAACGCAATATGCTTAAAAAACATATTTGAATTTGGGGGATAATAAAATGATTTAATTAATTCATCTAAAGCATCATCCATTATTCTATTTTTTATTATTCTTATCTCAGTTTTATTATTATTACTTTTATCTCTTTTTACTATAGTAACTTTACCTTCAATTGAAAAGGCTGTTTTTATTCTCATTATTAATCACTATCGCTTTCGTAATAGATTTCAGTATTATTTATAGTACCTGGAACTGGCCCACCTGGAGCGACATTTGGGTGAAGGCCTCCCGGGTCAGTTTCAGGATATAAGCAATCTATACTATCAATTGTTACAACTCCGGCAATGTTAAATTCTTCTGATTCTATAAAAGGAATACTTACGATAGCATCTTCTCTAATTGTAAAATAATCATTTGCTGTTAACCATTTTTTAAAGAATCTAATCCATCCACCGATTGGTAGTCCATCAATTAGAGTTACTGTTCTTTTCAATCTATTTCCTCTATCTTTAATTGATAATTCCATCACTAAATAATCAGAATCTATTTGAAAAGTTGGTAACACTAATCTACATAATTGTCCTATTTCCCATCTATGATTATATGATGATATTTTAAATTTCTGAGCAATTCTACAATATTTATTTAAAAGTGCTTGGGCTTTTTCATTTCCAAGAACTATTCCAACTACATTCGAATTTTCAGTTATATCATAATAGATACCACTTCCATTTTCCGCAGCTGCTCTTGCTGCTATTGCTGTATCATTTGATTTAATAATATCTATTTCATAGCTTCCTCTATATTTTAGAACAATGTAATAACCTGCTTCAATTGCTGGATAATCACTATTTTGATAAATCTGATTATTTCCATCGGTATAAAACCATTGAGGTGTAGTTTCAAGTCCACTTATACCAATCGTTTGTCTTGTATCACTTGGTGGATCATTTCTTTGAATCCAAGTACATACATACACTTGGGGTTCCCCTAAATCATCACAAATAGGATAATTAAGAAAAAAATTTCTAGTTTCCCCATTTGGAAAGGGGTTAGATGTTTCTATTAATTCATCGGTAACATCTTTTACATTTCTTAATACTTCAATATTTCTATATTCTGACCTATCGTTTATTCTTGCTAAATCTTCACTTAATGTTCCAATATATTCATGAGTATATGGCCCTTTTTCAAAAGTATACTCATGAAAATGAAATTTCTTATTAGGTTCTATATACCACTGCCAGCCTAAAAAATCCGATAATTCAGTAAATACTTTACTAGCATATATATATGGACAATTTACCGATACTTCTTTTGTTGTTGATTGAATAGAAGTTGAATCATACCAAATACCATCAGCTTTTAAATATTTATCAATTATTTCTTTTACTAAAACATTTATTTTAGTTTTAGCATATCCTTGATTTATAGCTATTCTATCGCATATACTATGATGATCTATACCAACAATACCGATTCCCATTAATAATTTCTCATTTATTTTTCTAGTATTCGGTTCGTCTAGCTGACCACCCCATATTAACTTCCATGAATTAATATCATTTCCCGTACCAGTATATTCCCATACATTTATTAATCGTCCTACTAAAGATTCTAAATAAAAATTATTACTTTCATCTTTTAAAGTAAAATTCAAAACTGCTCTCGTACCTGATTCACCTTGATTTATACTTAAACTCTTTGATAATACATATACATTTTCAGGCCATCCCCAATTAGGAAGATTTTCACTTCGTTCTATAGGAGATAGCCCATCAAGTGTTATTCTAAATGCTACTGACATTATTCGAAAATCCTCCCCCCATATCTTTTTACTGTATTATTCATTTCACTCATAAAGTTTTCAATATTCTGAACTCCATTAAATATAAATGTTCCACTTATATTTGTTCCACTTGAAATAGAAGCTGTTTCAAGTTTTGAATTTTCTGGCCCATTTATAACTATTTTTCCTAACCAATCATTCATTATTGCATCTTTTGCATTATTCAATGATTTTAATATAGGGTCTTTAAAATTCAATTTATCTAAATTTTTCAATGCTCCCATTTTAGCAGGTGAGTGCGGTAGATAAGAACTAATTATTGACCCAATTCCAGCAGCTGTATTTCCTAAACTTCTAAACATTGAAGTAATTCCATCTATTACAGATTGGACAACATTCTTGCCAGCTTCTTTAAAATCAATTTTTGTAATTCCTTTTAACAATTTTCCCGCAGCTTCTTTTCCAGCAGTATATAATTTGGCAGCTTCTATAATTACTTTCGATATAAATCCTCCAAAAGCTATTACACCATTTTTAACAGCTGATTTAATCCATTTAACAAAATCATCTTTAAAATTTCTTATTTTCTTAATAACACTTATAACCATATTTATAATTGCGAGAGTTACTTTAGTATTTAAATCTTTGAAAAAGTTTATAACTTTGCTGATTAATTCAGGAACAATTCCATTTCCTATTTTTTTATATAAATTTTTAAAGTAAGTAACTGCAATTTTAAAGAAATTTCCTATAAAATTCTTTATTAAACTAAATGCATTTTTCCACACATTTATAACAGCTGCCCACATTTCCTCAAAACCTTTTTGAATTAAGTCACCATTTAAAGTTAATATTCCCATAATTATCTTGAATACACTTCTTACTATTGTTCCTAAACTTACTATAATTCCAATTACATTTGGAATTATACTCAATAAAGCTCCAAATAATGAAATCATTATGCCTAATGAATTAACAAATACAAAACCAATAATTTTTCCTAGATTTTGCAATACAGGAATTAATGGTTCGAGTGATTGTTTCGCTAAATCTAATGATTCTTTAAATGATGCCCAATCAATGTTTGACAGAGCTTCTTTTAATGCATTTATTGTTGGCTCTGCTACATCTTTTACAGTTGAGGCAAAATCAAAAATCTTATCTCTTATTTCAAGAACTTTTTCCCTAAATAATATTAATTTAGTAACTGCATTTATTAAATTATCTCTAAACTTATCAGGAATCATTTCTATCATTGCAGCTGTAAAATTAGCAAAGTTACCAGTATCAAGTCCTTCAGCAAATCCCTTTATTGCTTTTTTTATATCATCGATATGTTCAATTATAAATTCAACAGTTTTTTTGATTTTATCTCCAATTTCTTTAAATTTATTAATTATTGAGCTTCTTACAGTTTCGGATGATAACACTAAAGTTCCTAATATACCGATTAATGAAGCAATTGCTCCTATTACAATTAAAGTCGGTGCGCCTATTGTACTAATAATACTTGCAATAGTTGAGATTGCACTTGCTACACCAGCAGCAACACCAATTAAATTTCCAAATGCTAGAATAATTAAAGGCATTATTGCTGATAACGCAGTAAATGCTAATATTCCAGTTTGCATCGGTTTTGATAGATTTTTAAATTTATCCCCAATAAAACTTACAACTTTATTAAATGTATTCAGTATTGGAAGTAAAGCTCCTTTCAATACATCAAAGAACTCAATAGCAGTTGACTTTATTTGACTTAATGATTGGTCGAATTTGAAATCTAAAGTTTCCGATGCTGCTTTAAAAGCTTCATCCAACATACCTGTTGAATTAGCAACATTTTCAAATACTTTTTTATTATCTTCTAAATTAGCCCCCATCAAATCAAGAATTCCCATCAAAGCTCTTATATTCGGAAATACTTTTGCCACTGTTTCTTCTCCATATTTTTTTGTTGATTCTCTTAACTCAATTAATGTATTTAAAAGGCCATCTTCTTTTATCTTTTTTCTCATTTCGGAAGCAGATGTTCCCATTTTTTTCAATGTATCATTAGCTTCCTTAGTTGGTTTAAGCAAGCTAGCCATTATACCTTTTAGTTGGGTAGCTGCTTCACTTGCATCCGTTCCAGTTCTTGTCATAGCTGCCTGCGTAGCAGCTACTTCCTCAAATTCGACTCCTAATTCAGATGCTAAAGGCAAGACTGCTCCCATTGAGCCAGCTAAATCAGCCGCGGCAGCTTTTCCTTCTCTAACCGCTGCAACCAAGATATCGGTTGCTTTTGCAGCTGATAAATTTTTAGGTCCATATGCATTCATTGCACTTGTTACTAAATCAGCAACAACCGCAGTTTCGCCCAATCCAGCTGAGGCAGCTTTACCAGATAGAGTCAATACGTCCATCGCTTCGGCTCCTCGTAATCCTGCACTTGTAACATAAAAAAGTGCCTCTGCTAAAGCTTTTGGAGCTTGACCAATTTGTGGGCCTAATTTGAGTATTTGATTGCCCCATTGACTTACTTGTTTTTCAGAGATACCAACAAGACCAGTAACTTTCGAAAGTTCTCTTTCGAAGTCTCCTCCTAGCTTTACAACTGCAATTCCAGCAGCTAATAAAGGCAATGTTACTGACTTTGTAAGTTTTCCCCCTAAATCTTGCATATCAGAACCAATTGACTTTAAACTTTTCGAAAAATTCGAGCCAAATGTATTTCCATCTCTATTTAATTGATTTAATCTTTGATTAAAAGGTGAAGTATTTGCGTCAACTCTTGCAGTTAATTCACCGATAACAAAACTCATAAATACACCTAGATTCTATCAATATTATTTTCGATATCTTCATTATTGAATTCTACGAAATTTCTTTTACTTTTATCTTTGTACCATCTTCTATAAGCAGCATCATTTGGTAACTCTTGTGTTAAAACAATAAATTTTCTCCAAGAAATTTCATTGTTAAAACAGCAATTATTTAAATCTAAATTATAATAACGTAAAAAGTCAGCTTCTAAAGCTGACCATCCCCATATTAAAATCCTCGGGTCATCACTTTTTTTTCCAATTCTGCTTTATTTTTTGAATTAGTTTCATATCCCCATGAATTCAATATATTTGGAATGATGTTATTAGTTACAAAGTCCAATGATACATTAACATTATTTGACCTTTCTAGTGCAGTTAAAAATTCTCTTCCAAACATTAACTCTATAAATCTTAAAACTTTATCTTCTGGTAAAATAACTACCATTTTCCCATCTATTTTTTTATAACAATATCGAAGAAAAAATGTTGAAAAATTAAAAGGCATTCTCGATGATAATTCATATATTTTGCCTAGAAACCTTATTGTTAATTTATTTTTACTTGCTGCATATTCTTTTAAGGCTTCATCAAAATCATATGTTAATTCGCTTTCTTGCCTTTCTTTTATTTCTTCAACTTTTTCATTCAATTGATTTATTCTTTCTTGATTAATTCTTTGTATTTCTTCATCAGTCATTGTTTTCTTTTTTTCATCTTTTATATTGTCCATAAAAATACCTTTCTTTCTTTTATTTGTTGATTAGCTTCCTGGAACTATATCAACTTTTGAATTAACCCTAAATGTTGTTTTATATTTATAAACACCGCTGACATCGCCAGTTTCATTATATCCTGTAAAGAATCCTGTCAATAGATATCCATATCCAGTATTTCTAACATGTCTTATTGTTACTGTTTTTCCTTTTTCAGCAGCATTTCTTAATTCACTTTGACCAGCATTTAAACCACCAGCAGCTGTTTCTATTGTTATTCCTTCAACAGATGCAGTTTCCGAAACCGCAATACTTGCAAATTCAGTATGTAATACATCGGTTCCAGCAATAACATTCTCCGCAGCAGTAACATCCTCTTCCGAAACCGATAAATCTTTATTAAATGCAGTTACCTTCGCAACAACTAGGGCATCAACTTCAACAACTGTTCCAGCGAATTTTACTTCATACATAATAATTTCCCCCTTTCACTATTAAAGTCTATACTTATTATCTTTTGTCTGTACTCTTAATCTATAACTAGCAGTATATTCATGTCGTCCTTTGTCATCTTTTCCTATTCCAAATGGAATGATATCAACAAATGAAGCAGTTACAACATTTTCACTTTCATCAATTAATGAACAACCCCCAAAACCTATAAATGATTTATGAATATTCATTAAAATTGTCTTTGCTTCATTCTTTTGAGTGTTTCGTACTAATACTCTTATTCCTAGCTGGTCAACTGATAAAGAAGATGATTCATCTATTGAGGGAGCTTGATAGTCAAAGACTGTTATTTGATTACTGGGTGATTCTGGTTGAAAATTATCATAGATATTTCCTCCATCAGAAAATGTTCCAAAATCATTATTTTCTAGCCATTGACAAAATTCGTCTGCTATCATTACATAAACCTCCTCATTTCTTCTTTCATAAATGATTCCAAACTTGATTTTGCTAATCGATTGAATGGGTCACGTAAATAAAAAGCTTTTCTTCCATGTTGAAAATTAGCTGTATGCTCATGCCATTTTATAGCGTATGGTATCACTGGATATCCAGTTCCCGGCCCACCACCAAAAGTTATACAGCACGCTGGAACATTTGCTTTGGCCATAATAACTATTCCACTATGTAAAAGTGGGCCTTCATCTAAGGGAACCTCATTTCTAGCAGCTCCAAGAACGACTTCTCCTGTTTTATTAACAGCTGAAACACTTGCATTATTAACTAATTCCTTCAAAACATCACCAAGCCAGCTTGTCCAGTAGTTCATAGTATCACCTAACTATTAATTCATAATGATGTGTTAATCCATCTATTGGATTATCAATTGGGTCAATCTGCAAAACTTCCATATCATTTCTTATTTGTGGTAATAATTGATTAATCATCCAGTATTCATGATTAATATCTATGTTACTATCATTTTTAAGAAATATAATCGCAGTTGATGTAACTTTTTCGCCTGTTTTAAGAGTTACTAATTTATTTCCATATTCACAAAAACCATTTTCCTGTGGATAAGTTGTTTCATTTACAAAATCACCAGAGTTATTTCTTTTTCTTTTTATTAAAACTAATGTGTGGGTCATTAATGAATTAAATACTGCTAAACTCATAATATTTCGACTTCTCTATTTATTGATAATGACGATTTTATTTCTCTATTTATTATTCCTGAAGAAATTAAAATACTATCAACAAAACCCATCGAATCCGGAAGTATAGAATTTCCAGCATTATTTCCCTTTTGAGTTGAGAATCTTCCAAGTTTAACAGACTTTGAATTATTTGGAGTTGTTCCACTTGTTACCATTTCTTGAATCATAGAAGCTACCCACATTTTTATAGCCTCTTTTTGTCCTTCAGTTACAACAACAGTATTATTTACATACCAGTTAGACAATTCTTTGATTTTATATCCGTTACTATAGATTTTATAATTGCCTATTCTAGAATCTAATAATTTACATGCTAATTTAATTAATAAATTAGTAGCCTCAGAGGCAGGTCGTTCTGTATATGTATTATATTCTGTTGGAGTTAAATACATACTTTTCACCTTCCCCATTTATTCTTTTTATAATATATCAGTTAATGAAACAATTAATGATTCTCTAGTTCCAACAGCTGGTATATTATGTTGTTTGCATAATTTTTGTAAATATTTATAAGATTGTATAGTTAAATCAATTCTTGTTTTTCTTTGCGATTTAGGAGTATGAAATGTTGCAACGTTCATATCTGTAAATGCTTGCGCCGAAAGAACTTCTAATTCAACTATATCCCCTATCTTATAATTATTTATATTTTTAGTAAATTTTATTGTTGATTTCATCATTTTACCTCAATCTTAGGAACCTTCTCTTTTAAAAACAGCAAATGGATATCTAGTTGTTTCATCTTCATTCAATGTATTGATAGGATTAGGTACTTGCCATGCTAAACGCATACATGCTCTTAATGCTACCATATTTTGTTGTGGCAGATTTACAACTATTTCCTTAGTAACTGGGTCTTGCAATACTGCTTGGTCAAGTAATTTCCAACTTATGTCCTGTCTAACTGCATACATCAACTGTTTCCAGTCACCTGTTATTTGCAATGACATTGAAGGAATTACACTTCCGTTTCTTGGGAAAATACAGTTGTCACCATCAAGCATATAGTTAGTTTGACCTTGGACACCTTCTTTATTAAGTGATTTAAAGATAGGCTCGCCAGTTCCATTTACTCCCCCAACTCTTAATCCTCTATATTCTGAACGCATAGTCATTGCACAAACATGTCCATCAACAAAATAACCGTCCTCTTCAACTTTTGAAATCAATCCACCAACACCCAAAACATCATTATAAATATCGCCTAAAGACCCTTTTACAATTGCATTTCCAGCAGCAATCGAAGATTGATATATTGGAGTAGGCCAAATTCTTGGAGCATTAATTCCGTAAAAAACTGCTTGGTCAAAAGCTTTACCAAATGCAGATAATAATTTAGGTTTTGCTTCTGCCCATATATTATATGCAGAATCGGCCAAAACTGCTTCTGGGATACTTATAATGACGTTCAATTCCTCAGCGTCAAGATATTTATTCTCCCATGCCATTGTTGTTAATTTCTTCCATTGTTTTCCTTCTTCAACACTGCCAGGTCCTGGATTGGAAAAGTAAGCCACTGGTAAAACTGCTAAACAAGGCATCCTTCTTTGTCTTCTACTCATGTTTGGAGCTTTATAGCCCAATGTCATTACTGTTGATGATTCGGAAACACTTTCGATTATTTCTCTTGAATATTCTTCAGGCATTAACGCGTCAACATCACTTCTAGGTATATATGAACCCATGTGTACATCACTCCTTTAATTTCTAAAATCGTCCAGCTGCCCTTCTAATTATTGAATTGAAATCATTGCCAGTAGTTTTTTTTGATTTTACAGAACTTTCATCATTGGTATCGTCCCCAGTTTTTGAAGGTCGATTATTTGCATTTAATAAATATGCTTTTTCAGCAACTAATATTTTTAATGCTTTTTCAACTCCATGAACTGTTCCATCATCATCAACTTCGATATCATCCATTTCCATCAATTTATAAGCAGCTGAATAATCAATTATTCCTAAATCTTTACTTTTCATCATTACTTCTGATTTTATCAATTTTTTATTAGCTTCTTCTACTTTTAAATTGGCACTTTTTTCAGCATCTTCCTTTTCTTGCTGTAATCGTTGTGTTTCTGTCATTTCACTTTTTTTCTTTTCATTTTCCTCCGCTGCTCTTGCTGCTTTTATTGCTTTTGAGACTTTTCTATTTACTATTGCATCAAATTGCTTTTGATTATCAAATATAACTCTTTCATCCTTAGTTTTTGAATCATCATTAGTTTTTGAATCATCATCATTTTTTGAATCATCTTCATTTGTTGAATCATCATTTTTTGAATCATCATCATTTGTTGAATCATCTTCATTTGTTGAATCGCCGCCACCGACAACTCCAAAAATTGGAAATAACATTGCTGTAAAAAGAAGAAAAAACATTTTTTTAAAATTTTTCATAAAATCCTCCCATATTTACGCTTGGTAAGCTCTATATCATATTTACGCCTGATATTAAACTGGCTCATGTCATATTTACGCTTGACAAGCTCTTTTTTAATAACTTTCTTTTATTATACAGGTAGTTTAAAAAAAAATAAAGCTTTTATTCTATTCTATGTAGAACAAAAACTTTATTTTTATATTATTGATTGTAAAATTATTTACTTATTAAATTAACACTCCTTTTCATAGTTAGAACTATCTGGTGGGCGACAATATATACTAATAAGTCCTACATGATTAAAAGCCCATTTATATGTTTTGAAATCATCTAATGGTATCCATCTAACCTCTTCAACTTCGCCATAATTTGCATTTTCAATAGTTAATGTTAAGTCTTTTATATTTTCTGATAATGAACAAATAAATCTTATTGTTACATTTTGTCGTCCAAATGGAACGCTATCGATGCCAATTAAAGAAAATTCTTCCTCATTAATTCTAAGGCCTGTCTCTTCAAAAGTTTCTCTGCATATAGCCTTTTCACATGTTTCGTTAAAATCTAAATATCCACAAGGGAGACACCAATATCCCTGAAAATCTGGAGTATTAACCCCCCTTTTATTTGCTAATATATACCAATGCCAATTATCATCATGGGCCATAATTAACCCAACAACGGCGACCGACCTGGAATACCAATATTTTTTACCCTTGTAATCAAATTCAAAATTATTCATTTGTGATTCCTTTCTATTGCTTTATTTTTATATTATTGATTGTAAAATTATTTACTTGTTAAAATTCTTTACATTGTTAACTATCTTTCTTATTTCATGGGAAAAAAAATCTTTTTCACATTTTAAATAAAATTCATTTGCATCTTTATAGCCTTTTAATCTCATAATAAAGCACATTATCCCCATTTTTCTAATGTTAGTATCAAGTGTTTGAATTGCATCTTCCCCAGCTGAATCATTATCACAACAAATTATAAATTTAATTTTTCTTTGAACTAATAAAACATTATAACTTTTAATATATGTTATAAATGTATTGACCATTGATGTTGAATTAAGTACGATACATTTATATTTCATTTGTTCAAATGTTAAACCATCAAATATTCCTTCAGTTATAAATATAATATCATTATCTTTTGCATATTTAATATAATCTAAATTACATATTTTTAATGGCAAATTTTTCAAATTTAAAACTTTTGCATTATTTTGCGAATATTTATCGTCTCTTCTTAAAATACAATTTACAACTTTTCCATCTTCCCATACAGGAATAATATTTCTGTATGCATATAAATTATAAAATTGAGGCAATAGTTGTAAAGGAAATACATTTTTAGGATTACTAATAATTATTTTATATTTACTAAATATATTTAAAGATGTTATTCCCCTACTATAAAAATACTTATATTGCCATGTCTTTGTTTTTTTATAATTTTCTGTTATTATATTAGTTAAATTAAAATTTTGTATATCTTTATATTGTTTTTTAATTGAGTTCTCAGCTTTTATTTGTTTATTATTATTTTTATTAATTGTGACTTCATTCGTGGGGTCACAATTAAGTATTTGAAGACCTCTTTCTACTAATTTACTAAAGTCTTTATAAACATCATATCCTTCAATTTCAGCAATAACATTAAATGAATCTCCCTTTAGTCCACAATGACAACAACATACATTTTCTTTAACTGATAAATCATTTTTCGGTGTTTTGTGTCTACTTTTTAAACATGTCCAATTAGGGGATGATTCTTCTGCACCATAATAAGTTAATATAGCTCTTAAATTATTTTTTACTTTCTGTTTATCTTCATAAGTAAAAAATGGTTTTCCTTTTTTATTCATTTGAAAGTCATCTCCTATAATTCTTTTATAGTCAGTTCTAAATCAGTTAAATAAAAATATGCACTGACTATTTCCCCAGTTTTATTATATACAATATCTTTGTCTTTAATACTTAGCGAATCTATTAATTCTTTTTCTTTTAACTTTTCATCAACTATATATTCAGGACAATTCTTATTTATCCATGATACTAATTTATACATATCTTTTATCTTTATTTGCTGTTTTTTAATAATTATTTTAGACATAGGCAATCTATAATAAATATGAGTTGAATCCTGTTCTAATAAATTTACGGAAATTGTTTCTTCGTCTATTGCTTCTTTTAACCATGTCATTATATTCATTTTTACAGTATTATCGATAAATTCAAATCTCTCCTCAGCAACTTTTATTTTTTTATTATAGTTTGATATCATTCCATTACAAACTTTAATATATTTCTGAGCTTTATATTTTGATTCTTTTATTTTTTCAATTTCCTGTTCTAATAATATATCTAATGATATATTACTATCTAATTTTTTATTATTTTCAAATGAATTATTATTATTTTCATCTATAAAATTAATCATTTAATTATCCTCTCATTATTTATTTTCTTTCTTCCAAGTATTATTGCAGTTTCTACAGAAATAATTTGTATATTTACCGATAATATTACCGGTTTTATCTCTTTTTAATTCTGTGCCTGTTATAACTGTATTATTACTTTCACAACGTGGACATTTATTTTCCATTTTAATTCTCCAATTCTCTTATATATTTTAAATATTTTTCTCTTAATGATACATTATTTGTAAAAAATATAATATTCTTTTCTCTAAAAATATTATTAAATAACCTCTCCCCTAAAAATATTTCCATCTTTGCAGCTTGATTATTATTATCAAATATATAAATACAACAATACTCATCAAAATTTATATAATTTAAATCATTAATACTTTCATCATAGAATTCAATATTATTTTCTTTTAATGGCCCATCTATAAAAAGGATTTTATCTTTTTCTACCTTCAGCAATGATATATTTTTAGTTTTTAACAATGTTACTAATTCTTTCTTTTTATATGTTGATTCTTTAAATATATTACTAAGTGTAATTATAGTACTAATACATAGTAACGATAGTATAATTGATATAACACTTGATTTATTTAACTTATTCATTATTATCCTCACTCTTCTCAAATAACATTGATTTTGATACATCTAATACTTTCGCAATTTTCGATATTAAAGACTTTTCTATTGTTCTTTCATTCTTTTCAATTCTTCCAAGTAATTGATAATCGATATCTACTTTTTCTGCGAGTTCTCTAATAAGAAGTCCTCTCCAAATTCTTAGTTTTCTAATACAATTTACTTTCATTATTCCTTCAGAAACAATTAATGGCTTTATTTTTGGACAAAGTTTATCAACTATTTCTCTATATACTTCATTTAGAGAACCTCTGAAAATTAAATTATTTTTAATATGTGATTTTTTATAATGTTTTGATCTGTTATACTCAAAAACAAATTTATTATCATTCTCAAAATAATACAAAACAATAGATTTATTGAAATATTTAATTGTTATCATTTTTATTTTTTGATTCTGCATATTTCTTAATACATCATAAAGCTTTTTATTATTACTTTTTCTAAAATACATTTGAAACACTTCCTTTACTTTATTTTAATAAAATATCTATTTTCTCAGGAATATTTATAAGTTTTAGTCCCTCAACAACTCTTTTTTGGTCATCAACTAACTTATTATTTTTATCAATAGATAATTTAGTTTTATATTCATTCCATTTTATATTCCCATATTCATCAATATATTCTGGATTTATATCTTTGATAAATTGTGTCAATATAGAATAATCTTTCTCAATTTGTTTAGTAGCTTTTGAAATCATAAAATTACCTGATAATCCAATAAGTGTTTTATCTTTTTTTGTTTCATTTAAAATGTTAAGCTTTTCAGCTTCATTCATTAATGATTCAATGTCTTTATGTATTTCTAACATTGAATCATCAAATTTTAATGTTAAATTTTTCAATTTCTGTTCATAATAAGAAATACTGTCAATCGCAGCTAACCTCAATCTTAGATAAGTATTATTTTTATCCTTGTAACTATTAATAATTCTTTCCATTTCAAGTGTTATCTCTTTTGAATCATTTATTTTTTTACCATCTTCACTAATATTATTATTATTTTTCATAGTATTCTCCTTTTTAATAAATATTTTATCAATATTATACAATATTTATTAAAACATTACAAGATAGATACAACATATTTTTTTCTTTATAAAAAAAAAGACTCAACATCCCTCTTATCAATTGATATAAACATATTTATTTTTTTTTAACTAATTCAAATTTATATAAGCTAGTTTTTTTATTATTCAAAAGCAATAAAAGAAATTCTTTTTGTTTTTCATTTAAAAGATAATATGCAGCTGGTCTTCCTCCTTTGCTTCCTTTTTCTCGTTTTTCTATTACTTTTTCTAATACTTTTGTATCATCAAGTTTATTAAATTGTTTTCTATATTTATTTAAACAATTTAAAATAGATAAATGGGCAAAATCAAACTCCTTCGCTATTTCTTTTGAATTAAACCTCATAATACATTCCTTTCATTGTTATTTAATATTTAAAGAACTTGCAATTGATTTTAATTGTTTTGCTGCTATTTCCCCCGCATGTCCTCTTATATTTTCTGGGTATATATCATTAATGAATTCTTTTTCTTGTTGTCCCATACCGTTTTTTAAAGCTATTTCAATCATTCTATTCAATTCGTTCATATCTTTTGCATGATACCCAATATTTTCGTTATAAATTCTATATTCAAAATTATTAGTATCTTTTTTAAAATGATTAAGCACTGATTTTTTGCATATCCAGTCAGGAAAAATGACTGGTTTGCCTAAAATCCATGCTTCATAAAGTGTACTTCCAGCATCGGCGATTACTACATCAGCATCCATCAATTCTTGTAATGTGGGTGTATGCTTTATTCTTGCATTCATTTTCGATGTTGGATGTAAAGCAATTTTCGTAATATATTCTTCAGGTATTTTTTTTATTAATTCTAAACATTCTGGATATGTACTTCTTCCAGTATCTTTTCCTACGTATCCATGCGTTGGAGCCCAAACTACATAAGGTTTATCATATAAATTTCTTTTTAATTCATTATTCAATAGTGGATCTAACTTTGTATATCCACAAATGAAAATCTGACCTTTATATCTTGTCTCTCTCATTCGCTTTTCCCAAGCTGGGCCGGGAACAAACGCATATTTATAATCGTTTATATTGTCCCCAATCCAATAATTTTTATCACCAATTCCATGCGAAAAAAATACATCTTTCGGACCTATTGGAACTTTCATTTGTTGATTTATTCTTTTTGCAGAAAAAAATCTACAATTAATAGATGTTAATGGTCTATTTGATAATCCACTTTTATCAAGATGCTTAATTATTGGATTTGCAAGTGCTTGTATCGCATATTTATAAGCTTCCCCTGCGTGTTGTGACTGAATATCATAACAAAAATTAAAAGTATTTCCGTTATGTTTCAATCCATAAGTTTCAATAAATTGTTTATTATTTATTCGATTTATTCTCAACATTTTTTCACACCGCATATCTCTAAAGACTGAATCTACTGGGGCAATACTTATACTTACTTCTTTAAAAGGTTTAAATGTATATTTACCAACTGTTATTTCAAAGTGAGCAGTATTTAAAATTGTTACATTCATATTGTTTCCTTTCTATTTTTTTATAGTTAAAATCTGTCCATCTAAGTTGTTTCCATAATTTATTAAGTCACAAATAAAAATTGCAACTTCTTCAGGTTTCATCATATTTTCAAAATCATCGTCAGGATTTATATAATGTCTCATGTCTGTATCACACGCACCCGGACATACGCAATAAACTTTAATATTATAACTTCTTAATTCCTCAGATAAGCTTAAACTAAAATTTATAACAGCTGCCTTTGTTGCTGAATATGCAGCTCGACCAGGTCTAGCATTTAGACCAGCAGTTGAAGCAATATTTATTATTTTGCCTTCTATATTATTTTTCATACAGTATTTTATATATGCTTTTGAGCAATTAAAAACACCATGGACATTAACGTCAAATTGCTCTTTCCAGTCATCAAAAGATAACTCATTTATACTTCCTAGCTTTATTGTTCCAGCATTATTTATTAATGCTATGGGTCTATATTCTTTTTCAAATTCAAATGATAATAATTCATCTAAACAATTAGAGTTTTTAACATCAAAATCATTATATCTAGATATCCCATAATATAAATTTTTCGAATCCAAACTACACCAATTTTTAGCTATTGCAGCACCAATTCCCCTGTTACTCCCTGTTATTATAATATTCATAGATGCCCTCCGCTAATTTTAAGTCCAAAGGTGTAGTTATTTTTATATTACATTGTTCTCCTACTATAACCCAAGGAATACAAAATGAATTTGCTATAACTAAAGCAGAATCGTCGGTATAAGTTATTTTATTGCAATTTGCATACTCATGACAGTTTCTAAGTAATTTAGTTTTATACTTTTGAGGCATCTGGACTTCCCCACAATCATTTCTATTCATAATAGTTCCATAATCTGTAATAACTGTGGAATACATAATATTTCTTGGTACAACAAAATCACTTTCAGTTTCTAGTACTTTCTTTATTAATTCAATAGAAACAAAAGGACGAACCGCTTCCATTATCAATACAAATTCAGTTTTAACAAATTTCAAAGCTTTATATACTGATTGCTGTCTTGTTTCACCATATTCACAAAGTTTATATTTTTTTATATTATAATCATTCATATACTTATAAGTTTCCGCTTGATTAGTACATGGAATTATAATAGTTCTTATTTCTTCAGGTATTTTATTTAAAGTTTCAAGTCCATAAATTAATATTGGTTTTCCATTAATTCTTGAAAATTGCTTAGGAAATCCTAATTCACTTCTAACTCCCTGTCCACCTGATAAATAAATTACATCTATCATATTACTTTCCTTTCACAAAATAATTCTTTTCTTTTTTTTCCATGTTTTTTTATTAAAATGTACTATATATCCATTTTTTAATACTTTTTTATCTTCAAAAGTTCCAATATATCGTCTATTCCCTTTTTTGCATCCTTTGTCTATTTGTATAAAATCATCATATTTTCTTAATATTCTAGTTATGTATCCAGTTCCAGCAACATTAAATATTCTAATCCCTTTTTTTTTATTTAATTTTAATTTTGATAATTTTTCAATATGGCTATCTAATCCAAAAACTAATTCCTTGAATGCACTATGTTTCTGCATACATCCTAATGTACCATTCGCAATATTTCCATTATTTCCTGTCATTCCAAAACAAGTTAATTCGTCTAAAAGGATATCTAAAGATTTTAAACATTTGCTATCAGCATCAACATATATTCCACCATAATTATATAAAATTTCTAGTCTTAAAATGTCAACTTTAGAAGCATAACTATTCATTTTTTGATAGCTTTTTCTGTTAAATATATCTGGTATATTTTTATTATCCCAAAAAATAATCTTCCATTTTGGATTATTTTTTTTATAACTATTCAAATTATTTTTATATGGAAATTCTATTTTGCCAATCCATATAATATGAATAATTTTAGGAATTCTAACCATATAATAATTCCTTCCAATTAATTTTCAACAATACATTTATATAATTTACGTTTTGAATATGTTTCAATTAATTTAATTTTACTAAAGCATTTTTTTATTTTAAGTGGCATGTCTGAATTTTCATGTGTTTCAAAATAAACAATTTTTATATTATTTTTTATAATTTTAACAAGATTATCATGATTTTTTATATGTTTATCAACTGAAAATATAAAAGCAGTATTATATTTATTAATTTTAAAATTCTTATTTAAGTTTAAATTAAGAATTTTAAAATAACATGGTAATGCAAATAATGTATTTAATCTTATTGCTGCATTTAAAATATCAACATTATTATCTATACCAACTACTTTTTTAGCCCCCAAGAATGCAGCCAAAAAACTACTTGTACCAATATTGCAACCAATATCTAATATATTTTTATTTACAATATCTTCTTTATCTATTAAATTAATTCTTTCTAATAAATCGCGCCGTCTACCCTGTATTATTTCAACAAATTCATTACTAACATATTTATAAATACTATGATATGGCTTTGTTGTTCCTCTAAGCCCGAATTTTCCTTCTATTTGAATTAATTCTTTTATTCTGTCAAATATATTAATTCTATTAAATGGTATCGGAATATTTAAAAAACATCCTATAGCCGACCTGTGGTTTCCTCCACATATTATATCTTTACCATCAAACCTTTTTACTATTTTTATTTTTTCTTTTATCCCATTTTTATCAACATCATAAAATAAAGCTCTAAAACTATTTATTTTATTTTCTATCGTAATATTTCTTTCAGATTTATCTGTATATTTCCATGTATTATGTAAATACTTTCTATAAATATCTATATTCCCATGTAAATATTTATAATGTGGGAAATCATCAATCTTAATAGTATGATAATTCTTTCCAAAAAAATCTATTGTACCAATATGTTGTTGTCCAAAATATAAATTATCATAACTTTCAATCATTTTAATACCTTCCTTCTTAAAAATTGTTTTTTTTGTTTTTTCCATTTATTTTTATTTTTTTTAGTATATCTAAAATAATGTCCATTTTTCCTTCTTAGATAACTTGTACATATTTTATTAATTCCAATAAACCTCGCTCCTAATTTAGCAAAGCCTAACCATATCATACCATTGCAAAACTCATCATTTAATGGATATTTATATTTTTCCCATAATTTTCTTTTATAAACTGAGTGAGAACTGCAAATATGTTTACCTTTTAAAACATTTCTTCTATTTGTATGTAAATAAAATTTATTTTTAACAAAATTTCTTTTCTTTTCTATTAATTTTATTTCGAGTCCTCCACATATAACATCTGCTTTATCTTCAAATTTTTTTAAATTTGTTATTGCATCAGGCTTTATAGTATCATCCACATCTAAATACATAATCCATTTTGTATCTGTATGTTTTACTGCCCAGTTTCTGGCAAATCCCATGCATCTATGTTTTTTAATTTTCACAATTATAAAATTAAAATTATTCTTTTCTAAAATATCTCGTGCATTATCTAAATTCTGTTGTTTATATCTTTTACCACTTTGAACAATTGTGACTATAGTCGGTTTTTCTTTTAATTTGCATATCGAATTAACCCACTGATTTAAGAAATTATCATAATTATTATAAAAAGAAGTTACTATACCAATATCCATAAATCACACCTAAATTCTATTTAATTATTTATATTCAAATATAAATAATTTAAAGCATTATTTATACCATCATCTAAAATTGGTTTTAATTTAGAATAATTTATATTAAATAAATCATTCATATTTATATTTTCAAACTTTCTGTCATTTAAGTCAAATATAGAAAATAATGTATTCAATCTTGATTTCATTTTAGGTCTTGTTTCAATAAAAACAAATTGTTTTTTAAACACAATTGAAAATAAAACACCATGATATGAATTTGTAAAAATTAATGATGCTTTATTAATTAAAAATAAAAACTCAGATGGGTTTATTGTATACATTCTTCTGAATTTTATATTATTCAATTCAATTATTTCTAAATTACACATTTTTGCTATATTTTCAATAAAGTATCTTTTTTGTTCTGGTATTTTTCCCAAAAAATATGTTAATAAATATTTTTTTGAAGCAACAGTAATTTTTTTATCTATAAAATCATCCCATTTATTGAAAACCAGGGCAGGGTCTAAATGTACATAACAATTTTTATTAACTAATTTTTTAATTAATTTTTTGCCTTCATTTTCTCTTATAGATAATCGTTTAGACTCAAAACTTTTTAGACCATTTTTATATTTATTAATAATATCTTTTTTTATTATTGTTCTTCCAAAACTTGCAGCAAAAGTAAATTTTTTATTTGCTGGTATAAAATCCAAAAAATTTAATTTAAATATTAATTTTGCTTTTGGATTAAAAATTTGGTCGCTTCCAATACAAAAATAATCATATTCATTTATTATTGTTTTTTTCTTTTCAATCGGAATATATCTTTCTTTTATATTTTCAATTGACCATTTTTTTATATTTTTACGCTTTGATATTGATAGTTTATCAAGTTTTTTTGGAATACTTGTTGGAAAAAATTTTAATGTTTCAACTTCGCAATCTAAACTCTTTAAAATTCCCTGCATAGCTAAATTTTGGAGTCTATTCCCATAGTTAAAGTATCCGAATAATGTAATAATTGCAACTTTCAAAATATCACCCTCTCATAAATTTTATATATACATATTTAAATCCTTCTGATAAATATAATTCAAAAAAATTTTTTCTTTTAATTATATCTTTAACTGATTTATAAATACATGGATTATATTTTTTTACAAAATTATAATTTATTTTTTTCAATTTAAGATACTTTAAATTTTTTTTATATAAATATTCTCCTTGTTTTGAATTTATAATTAAAATAGAAGTCCCATTTTTATTATAAATATCAGGATAATTATTTTTAATTCCCCATGCGTCACCTAATAAAATATCTATATCCTTTATAGTTTCTTTGAATTTGCAATTGTAACATGTTTTTCTTAAATAATAATTTTTTAAAAATCCTATCATATAAGAATTTTTTGAAGCTTTTTGTATTATTTTTTTATCATCAAACTCAATAGTTATATAATAATTTTGCCATCCTTTTAATTTATTCCTAAAATTAATATTCTTAACTTTTGAATTGTATTTATTTTGTAATAAATTTATATAATCATTAAAAATCTTTGTTGATGGAACACCATGACATACAATTGCTATAGTGAATAAATTTGAATTATTATCAAGCCCGAAATATTTTAAATAACTTTTTAATCCTGATATCTGACATGGCGTGCCAGAAAATAATATTTTTTTATTTTCATTTAATGCAATTTTAACTTTTTTATATGAGTCTCCTATATAAGATTGAACATATTTAGAACCACATATTTTATTTAAATTATCAAGTGAATTAATTTCTAAATGTTTTAATTTTAATTCATCGAATCCAACTCCAAAAACAATTCCATTCTGATTTAATATATATTTTGCAAATCTTCTGAAAAGTCCACCTGATGAACTCATTTTTACTATATTTTTATTTTTATCATAACCAGCATAAATATTAAATTTTTTATTAATATCTGGTTTATTAATAACAGGACATACCGTTAAACATTTATTACATTTAACACATTTATCAATATTTATTTTTGAATATACAAAACCTTCAACATCATATATCATTTTTATTGCATTAAATTCACAAACATTATAACAAGCACCACAACCAACACAATCTTTTAAATTTAATATCATTTTAATTCCTCGTGAATTTTATTTTTCTTTTCCCCATATTTTAATCATTTCTAAGTCTTTCTATCATATTATTTATATCTTTCTACCTCATTTATTAAGATTTTTCTATAATTTATTATTTATTTATAGTTCTAAGACAATCAATAATATAAATTACAATTTCAAATAATTCCGAAGTAACAACTGGAGTATTATTAATAATACTTTCTACTAATATCAATCTGCGTTTTTCTAGTTCTGAATTCATTTCATTGTAAACTAATATTTGTGGATAATCATATATGGGATTTTTATTATCTTGTTTTTTATATCCAGCAGCATTCAAATCATTTTCAATATTAAAATTATCATTACTACAATTCAAAACTATAGATTTTACTGCCAACATTAATGATAATTCTAAATTTTTCACAGCTTCATCCAAATAAAGTGAATCATTACAATTATCAAAAATAGTTTTTGTAACTGTTTTATATATCTCTCTAATTCTTTCTATTCTTTCTATTTGATTATTATTTGGTTTTTGGTTTGTCATACTTCTTATAACTTCATCATATTTTCTCATAAAATTCTCCTTAATATTTAAGAGTATAATTAATATCGTGCCCTCTACACTATAGATTTTTCCCAGCTGAGTAAGGATTCGAACCCCTAACTTATATTAACTATATTCTTATATTTTAATTTATAAAATTTCTTTTAATTGCTCTGGAGTTCTTGCAAAGTCTCCAGAATCTAAACCTGTTGAATTACCTAATTTATAATGCCATTCAATAATACGTGGCATCAATGTTCTAAATAAATAAAAATCTGTAGTATGGTCAGAAATAGCACAACCTAAAGATAATTTCATTTTCATATAATCATCTTTATTTGCTGGATAATCACTTATACACCATAGTTGTGTTACATTCTTTTTTCTTTCAGGCAGCCACAACGGTGTATTTCCTGAAATATAAAGTTGTATATTTTCAGGAATACTAGGAATTAAATAATCTAACATTCTATTATTAGCAATTTTAACAAATGGTATATCATGAAGTAGTAAAAAATCTAATGATTCTTTATCAAAAACAGATGCAGTTACTTTATATCCTAATTCATTTCCATATTCATAAGCAAAATTAAACATTTCTTGTTTTAATGAAATATTTATTCCTGCTCTATTAAATAGCTGCCATTTAACAATAATTTCATGTTTATTTCTATCAATTCTTTTTAATTCATCATACATCTTTCTAATATATGATTTCTGATTTTTACAAGTATTTCCACTCCCAAAATCTAATATAATTCTCGACATATTTATAACTCCTTTTCATTTTTATACATATAATCAGTTATAATTGCTATAATTTCAGCGATACTGTTATTGGGTAAACTGTAATAAATAGGAATACTTACTATTTTATTTTTAATCATTGCTGTATATGGACAATTTATTGAATATCCCTGTTGTTTATAATAAGGATGGTCATATACAGGAGGATAATGAATTGTACAATTAATATTTTTAGATTTCATATGCTCAATAAATGAAAATCTATTTTTTACTTTTAAAACAAATAGATGCCATACATTTTCATTAATTTGTTTTAAAGTTATATTCATATTTTTAAATGCATTTATGTAACCATTTGCAATTTTTTTTCTTCTTTCTATAAATTTATCTAGCTTTTTTAATTGTGATATGCCTAAAGCTGCATTTATTTCAGGCATACGATAATTATATCCGAGGTCGAATTGTAAATTATCATATTTTTCATACCTGCCATGATTTCTAAATGCTTTTCCTTTTTCATGAATCCAAGATGTATTTGTTAAAAATGCTCCACCTTCACCAGTTGTAATATTTTTGACTGGATGAAAACTATAACAGATTATATCTGGTCTACTGAGAATAGAATCTTTTTTTATTGCTCCTAACGCATGGCACGAGTCAGAAATAAAAAACAAATTATATTTATCACAAATTCTTCTTAATTGATTATAATCGACTAATTGACCCCCATAATCAACTGATATTATCGCCTTAGTTTTTTTTGTTATCATATTTTCTAATGTAGTCATATTAATTAAAAGCGATTCGTTAACATCACAAAAAACCGGAATTGCTCCCATATATCTAACTACATTCGCAGTAGCGACAAATGTCATTGATGGAATGATTACTTCATCACCTTGTTTGATTCCAACAGCATGTAAAGCAGCATGTAAAGCAGCTGTTCCACTATTTACAACTATTCCATATTTAAACCCAGTATAATTACATAAATCTTTTTCGAAATTATCAATAATTTTTCCACCAGTCAAAGAAAGTCCTAACAATGATTCTGTTACTGCCTGAATGTCGTCATCATCAATATATTGATGTCCATAGCTTATCATTTCTTTCATATTAGCTTCCTCATTTCCGATTGTTTTAATTCATCTCTTGAAAATATATATATTTTCTTAATAGGTTCGTTTAATATTCTTTTTAAAAAAGCTCTTCCGAAACTGCCTGTTCCCCCTGTTATTAGAATCTTTTTATCATCAAACATATTATTCAATCCTTTCAATTTTTAACATTATCTTTTTGTAAATAAATAACATTCCTTTCACGAATTCATTATCTATTGAATCTTTTTCTATTCCTGCTATTTCTTCCTCAATATATTCATGCAGATTATCAAGTCCTTTATCTGTCTTTTCTTGTTGCTCTTTTACCATTTCATATAAAGCGGTAATGTTTTTTATTTGTTCTTCATAGCCATTATCATTATCAGAACATTTTACTGAATTTCTTGACTCTATTTCTTCATCAATAAAATCTAAAATAAAATTTTGACATTCAACAACATCTATTAAACATTTCATCATATCAACTATATTTTCAAGTGCTTTGTCTTTAGTATTAATCTCCTCTAATCTAGTAATTAATCTAATATTAAATTTTTTTTTATTTCTTATATATTCAGCTGTATTATTTTGAATAGGAATGTCATTTCCATCTTTATTATTGTTCTTCATATTTAATTCCCCAATCTTTTATATAGTTTTTTATAAAAAAGAAACTATTAAGAATCTTTTTTATAAATCTTTCTCAATAATAAAATTAATTTATTATTATCCATATCAAACAAGATAAAATTTATTATTATATATCCCAAATTTATTGAAAAATCGAAACATTTATCATGTATATTTGCTCCATTTGTACTTATTCTCCAAATTCTGCCTACTCCATTAATAGACCAGTGCTTTTTCATATTAGCTATTTTAAAATATATATCACTCTTTTTATTCCATTTTTCAAATATAATCATTTATTTTCCCTTTTTCTTTTCTGCTTCTACTGCTCTTACCCATTCCTTGAAACTTCCAACATTACCGCACTTTCTACATTCATAATGACCTTTTTCAAGTATTAAATCATCACTTCCACATTCAGCACACTTTCCATTCGCTTCTTTCATCATTTTCAATCCTTTCTATAATTTATTAATTGATTTATCAAACTTTTTACATACCACATAGTTAATATAAAACCCCTGATTTAATGAGCTTTTTTAATCTGTTCTCTTGTGTATTTTCTATGTAAAAATTTATTTTTTTCTAAATGTTCCCTTTGTTCTTTTTGCCAAAAATTAATTTTAGCTTGTGAATAGTCTTTTCTATTATCATTTAAAGAAACTGACTTTCTTCTTTTCCATGTTCTTATTTGTCGTTCTATTGCTCTTTGTCTTTGTTGTGCTTCATATGCTATTTGTTGAGCTTTATTATATCCATGCTCGTCTATAAGCTTTTGTTCGTATGGATTAACCCTTGGCAGCTCTTCTGGTGTTATACATTCGAAAAATGCGGATACATCATGTACACAATTGCAATGAAAAAGACCATTTCTTATTGCATCATCAATACTTTCATATTTATTACTTTTCCCATCAATAGAGAGCGTTACACCTTCATATGGTATACACATTTGACAAGCTCTAAAATGACTAGATACTATTACTAAATTATAATCATTTTGCATTAATCTATTTAAATTAGCTTGAAGTCCACATCTAGCGGTAACAGTTCGGCCAACTGTTTCACAATAAGAATCAATACTATATCTAGCCCCATTTTTATATGTAATAGTTTGAAGTCCTCGCTTCGCAAAGTCATCCAACATAGCTTGCGAAAATTTACGCCTTGTGAAAATGTCTGCTTCACTATAAAAATTTTCACCTGACATAATTGAAACTTTTTTAAATATATCATTCGAAGCTCTTAATATTTGAAATTGCTGTCCATCTAAACTGTAATAAGCTGCCTGTCTAAACACTCCAAAAAATGTTTTATGGTCTGCATACTTTCCAGAAAACAACATACTAATTTGTCCAGATAATTCAGGAATACCGGGCGGTGGGGGGAATTTCTTTAATAAAAGTCTGCCATCTGATATTTTAGAAGTTATGGCAACACTTTTTCCAGCTGCTTTTATTGTATTTTCAGCATCATGAATTCCTTTAAAATAATCTTCGGCTAAGTCATTATTCGCCCATAGCTTCCATTTTTTATCAAAATTAGAAGCTATTATTTTTATATTTCTTTCATATATCTTTCTATATTTAATTATATTTTTGGGGTCTTTTATAATTACTTTATGTAACTTTACTAATTCTTCACTTACTAATAATACAACTTGTTGAGCATCATATATAAGTATATCCCCATATTTATCATAATTTTGCTGATTCAATTCATTTTCCCTTCTTTTTCACATTTAAAAAAATATTCTGAATTTTTACATCCAACAATTTTCATATAACTATTCGCTACGGTTAAAAATAATGTTGCCTTACTTATAACATTGTTATCATAAGACATTTCTTTGTTTGAATCTAAAATTCTTTTTCCGATTTTAAATTCATTACATAATAAGTCATAGCCTTTTATATAATAAGAATAACCTTCTATTAGTAAATTATGTGATTCTTTGTAGTTTTCTGGAACTGTCATTGCTTTAAATTCATCAGATATCTTTGTCATTTTATTTAATATCGGTCTATAATTTGGTACTTTCATCTTTGCAACATTTTCTGAATCACTTAACGCAATAGCTGCCTCATTTGATAATTGATATATTTTAAATCTATAATTGGCCTCATTTTCAGTTTCCCATTTAAATCTTATAAACTCGTATTTCCCATTCATATTCTCAGCTCCTTATAATAATATTATTATTATACTTTATTCTATTTTAATAAACAAGGTATAATAATAATTATTATATTACCTATTCTTTTTTATTATCATCATTTTTATTATCATCATTATTATTATCATTGTTATTATTATCATTGTTATTCCCTGTAAATAAGATATCAGGAGTTGTCCCATTTTCTTTTAATATCTTATCTACTTCTTCCAATATTGAAGATTCTTCCCAATCTGGATGCTGTAAAGCTACTTTTGTAAATGTGGAAATAGCTCTAGCTTGGTCTAGATTTCTTATAACCTCGGATAATTCTTTTTGGTCAGTTATAATTGAGTCTTGTAAATCAATAGCAATTTCTTCTAACTGATAAGATGTATTTAAATTAGAAGCTATGTCGATTTTTTGCATTTGATTAATTAGTTCCTTTATTGCAGGTGTCCAATATCTACTTTTCTTTTCTCTAGTTAATTGACTTTTATGTTCTAATATCTTTAAAGCAGTACCAGAAGCAACATTCCCAAAGTCACCTAATCCAAAAGTTTGTGGACTATATCCAGATTGTGTAATTATTTGAAAGAATAGTTGTTCGCAAGTTAATTTATGTTCTTCAACTCGTAATTCAAATTGAACTTCCTCAATCGGTTTCACACCAGATGCATCACCCATTTTCCAATTTGTTAAATTTAACTTAGTAAAAGCTTTTTGATATTTACTAAATGTATTCAAATAAGATGTTTCCCCAGTCGCTTGATTAGCTGTTTTTGTCAATAGTTCTTCATCTATAAATAATTGGGCCATACCTAGTTCAATATCTCTCATCCAGCTACTCCAAGCAATATCTAATGAATCCATTAATGTTAAACTTACCGAGTAATCATTAATTCCAAGATATGAACCAGGTATTATTTTATTTGGGCGTTGATTTGGAACATATACACAACCAAGACCATTTATATTGTTATATTCTATATTTTCAAGATATAAATTAGCTGTTTCATCAATACTGTTTATGTCTTTTAATTCACCGATTAAATTATTTGTACCTTCATAAAGTTCGTATTCTATTAATAAATTACTTTTGTTTCTACTTCTTTTTTCAAACAGTCTCCAAATCTTTCCATTATCTGTTTTTCTAATTTCTCTAAATGTTATTACTTCCCATAATCTTCCACGCCAAAATTTAGGGAAAAATTGAGATGGAGTCAATACACTTACTAAAGGAAGTTTTAATAAATCAGGCTCAACATCTATTTTTAATAGGCAGCCAGATAATGCAGCTGCCAATTCTGCACCTTCAAGTAATAAATTTTCAAATCCATTTTCAGCTATAAAAGAATTTATTCTTTGTCCCCCCATAGTATCTTTTTTATATTTAAACTGTGGTAGTTCACTAAATAATAAATTTGCCGAAGTACCTGCAATATCATCAGCAGCTGGAAGATGAACTAAACCTTCAAAATCTTTAATTCTCGCCCACATTTTCGCTTGGGCGATTATATCTCCTACAGCTGTAATATTATAGTATTCATATAAGTGAGCTGGTTCTCCTGAGTACCATGCTCCCCATTCATCATATTTATTAAACCAAAATGACCATTCATCTGGCGGAAATTTAGTTTTCGATGCAAAAAAAGACATATCAATTCTCCTTTTTATTAATTTTATTTTTTAGTTTGCCAGCTATATATTTTATATCCTTTTCTAGCAAATTCATTCCAGTAAACAACATAAAAAGTTGCCTGTCCTACTTGTTCTTTATTTGTTCCGTTAACAGCTGAATATCCTTTATCAATATATTCAATTATATCTTTAGTTTTTGCAATTGCACATGTCATCAAATTATTATTGCTCTTACGTATATAAGCATGTACAGTATAAAAAGGATATAAATAACCATTTTTAATTGCATATTTTCTTTTTTCAAATTCTGTTAATACTCCTGATTCTCTTTGTTTTCTTATTGTAAAAGTATTAAATGATTTGGCATTTGGAAACTTAATATCATCGATAATCTGAATTCTACTTGCAATTCCTCGCAATCCTCTTTCAAAATCAATATGCCAAGAATCAATTCCACTTAATTGGTCTAGTATTAATTTCATTTTATCAGTAGTTTGACCTTCAACAATTAAAAATTCTCCTTTTAATATTTTAGCTATTCTAGGTTTAATTATTTGTTCAAATCGATTACTACTTAATGTTAAATCATTCATAACTGTTTTATTCATTTAATTTACACCCTCTTTTAATTGCAATTTCAACATTTTCTTTATTTATATCGCATCCAAAACCTTTTCTATTTAGCTTATTTGAAGCAATTATAAAAGTTCCAGTACATGTAAATGGGTCTAAAACAATATCGTTTTCTTTAGTTGAATGTCTTATTAATCTTTCTGCTAATTCAAGCGGTTTTTGCCATGTATGATATCTATCCCCTATTCTACCATCAGGAGCATTAATCGATTGAACTGCCCATTGTTCATTAGTAATAGGACAATCAAAATATTTATTTTCAATACCTTTATAAAATAAAATATTTTGATAATTTAATTTATATCTATCTTTAGGGTTATTGCCTAATGTATTTTTATATTCCCATACTAATATTTGTTCTAATCTAATATGTTTTGAAATTTTTGCGTTTAAATAAGCTTTTACTTCATTTGGATATGCTCCAATAAATATATATGCAGCTCCTGTTGGTTTAACTTTTGTTAATGCTTTAAATAACCACTCATTTACAAATTTATCAATATCTTCGATATCTGTTGAGTATGGTGGGTCAGTTAAAAGTAAATCACAGCCATTCATTTTAGATAACCAAGTTGAATATGATTCATTGTAGATAATCGGCTTATTGTCTTCGATTACCTGATTAGTTTGTTTTAGTATTTGCTGTTTCTTTGATTCCAAATCTTTCTTCTTTTTCTCTTTGTTAATTTCTCGCTTAGTTGTCTCTCCCTTTAAAATCTTTTCGGCTACCTCTGGATTATCTTCAACAAATTTACCATCTCTTCTAATTGTTTTTTCTGATACTTTGTATTTTTCGCCTAATTTTTCAGCTGTTTTTAACTTGTGGTCAACTTGACCACAAGTTAAATCACTTCTTTTTCCCTGTTCTGTGCTTAGATTATATAATTTTCCCCTTATAATGCTCATTTGATCAGGATTTAAGTTTCTTCTACTTAACTGGTTCATAAGTATCCATTCAACAACAGTAGACCTGCTATCGAAAGGCAGCTCTTTGGTATCATATAACAGTCCATGCCTACAAGCTATTTCATATCTATTATGGCCATCAATTATAATACCTTGCCATGTTTTTATACTATCCTGAATACCTCTTTCAAGGCAGCTCTGTTCAAGTCCTGTAAATTCTTCATGAGTTAATGCTGGTATTAAATTTTTAAATTCATTATCTATTTTCATATATTCCTCCAAATAAAAAAGTTTTACATATGCCAAAGTTCCCGCCTCGACATATATAAAACTTTATTGTATTTTCATACAATATGCATAGGGCGGGAATCAATGCATATTGTATGTTGATTATATTATAACATTGATTCCCATATAATCAATATATTTTAATTATTTAATTATGTAAATATCATCAACTAGACCTGCTAAAATTTCTAAAATATCATCTGGTGTTTGTTGTGCCCCATTAATAACATTTCCCTTACAAGTGAAATCAGATGTTGTTAAAATTGATAGGGCTGCTAATAAATATTTTCCTTCTACTTCATAAGTATTTAATGATTTCATATTAAATGATGGCTGAGGTTGTGTCCATGATCTAAACTTTTCTATTTTATCAATTAACCCATATGTATTTCCATTAAAATTTATACATCTATCATCAATAGTTAGATATGCAGCTGGTTTCGTTGCTGTAATATCATTATAATTTATATTGTATTTACAGCAATAATCAGCAATACAACAACGTCCATTGGGATTGCTGCATCTACTTGAATAAATAATTATTTCATAACCTTTATCAATTAAATTATCAATAGTTTCTTTGATTCCCTTAACTGGCAAGTCATTCGCAACATTGACTCCCTGCCATCCACTTGTATAACTATGTATTACTCCATCAAAATCAAAACATAATTTTTTCATAATATTCTCCTTGAATTTTATTTTTTATTTTCTAAACTATCAGCATATATTCCCAATAATCTAAATTTACTAGCTGCCCAAGCGATAAGACTATCTGGATAATGGTCATCTATTTTATCAATTGTTTGTAAATCTACATTTTTATAATGATATTTCTTCATTTTATCCTGGCACTCTTTATCTGATATATTCATTAGATTTCTTTCTAATAAATATCTTAATACATTGATTCCTACATTTTTCCACTTATTAAATGCTATAGGCACTAATTGTGTCCCTGTTCTTTTAGCTAGTAATGTCTTTTGTAATGTTATATTGCTATCTTTGGGATTACTGTCTGCATAAATTGTGACTATTTTTCTATCAATACATATATCAGCTATTAATCGACATCTTTCAGTTAATTCCACATATTCAAATGGATGGGATTCTATATTTTTATATATTTCTCTAGTATCTTGGATATTATTAACTACAGTACATGTATATCCCCAGTCAATTCCTGCCTCTGTAATTAAGTTATTATCGAATCTATCTTTCATCCCCCTTCTATAAGCTCTATCTATAGATTGAAAATCAAAAATAGTATCTCCCAATTTAGGTCTTTTTAATTCGTATTCAGCTTCCCACATTGCTTTAGTGGTCTGCTTTTTACGTCTTTCAATCTCTGGAATAGTCCAAAATCCTCGTGGCTCCATTACTTCATTAACACACCAAGGATATAACTTCGCTCCAATATTTTCTCTATCATCTATTAATTCAGACATTAGACCAAAGGCATTATGCAATGTTGAACTAATTATAATATTATCACTTATTCCAAAATTAGTTTTAGGCTGTCCCATTGCTGCATCATAAATTACTTTATCCATTTCATCAACTTCGTCTAATCGCAATTTCTGAGGATGAGGCCCACGAACTGATTTTGTGGATGCTGCGAGAGCATTAATCCATGACCCATTACTAAGTCTGAATCCACGTCCTCCAACATCTTTATTGCCTAATAAACTATTAGCTATTGGACCAGTAATATATTCAAAACTATTGCAATTTTTATAATTTTCAAAATCATTGACATCGGTAACTTGAAGACGAAATTCCAATCTATCTACTGATGGCAGCTGTTTCCATGTTTCCCATATTTGCTTTAAATATACAACCGCTCTCGTTGACTGTTCAAGTGAACCTCCTAAAATATTTGTACCACAATGAGGTTTAAATACTGCTTCTAAGAATGAAAGTAATGATAAATCATATGTTTTACCAGTTCCACGCATAGCATACCAAATTGAATAATCGTCCAATTCTGCATAAGCTGCCCACATTGCATCAAGTGGTGAGGCATGCCCATTTTCTATGCAATATTTATCGTTTGACGCTGGATAAGGAAATCTAACATTAAATACTACCGCACAATATAAAGCGAGATGTTCCTTAGATTTTGGAGCAATACATTCAAATGAATCCCCAAGGTCTTGAACATTTAAAATTTTATGATTTTTCATCTTTTTCTAATTCTTTCTTTTTATTTTCTTCAATTTTTTTGCTTACATTTGGATATAAGACATCAAAAGCTTTTTTGATTAAATCATTTGAATATCTTTCTTTCAAATCATTGATTCCATCAATAGCATCGTTCAACTTTTCATCGACTGCTTTGTCTGCTCTTGTGAAGTCTTCAGGAGCTAAGTTACATAATGCGAACATTAACAATGATGGAACTCCTCTTGCCTTCTTTTTAGTTATAGTTTTCTTTATTTTCTTGGGTTTTACTTTTCTATTATTTTCTTTTTCTTTTTCTTCATCTGTATTGACTTCCATATATTCTTGAACTTCGCTATAATCGTATCCAATAGCTTCTTGCCATAAAGATTTCTTTAAATTAGCGACTAACTTCTCCTTCGAAGCTCTGAGAGCTGCCGAGAGTGCCTGTTCCCGGTCTCTATACTTTCTAAATGTCGAATATGCAATATGTAATTTTACCGATATTTGCCTTTCAGTAAATCCAGCTTCTCGCCAACTTGTTATAAGTTCCAAATTGGGTTCTACATGTGAATGATATTTATCATTTGGCAAAAAATCACTTCCTTTTCAAGAAATTAAAATAATTTCTTATATTTTTCGTCAACTATGCGTGGAACCGCATGTTTCCAAAATATTTTATGATGTATTCTCCTTTCTATATGTCCCATTCTAGATATCTTTACACATGAAGGAGCGAACATAACAGTATAAAAACTTTTGACATATGTTCCATTTTCTAAGTATATATCAGTCATTCCCCCATCATTTGATTGTGTACTTATTTGTCCCACACTTAAACAACTTATAGTAAAGAATAGTTGTCCTAATTGACCTAATCTAACATATGTATTAACATCTTCATTAACTCTGCCCATGAATTGAAATGGCCTATCTATGCTACATAATAATGTATTCATTGCTTTTCTTTTCATCATTATATTTTTACCAAGAACATTTCCGGTCCCACCGATAAAATCTCCATCTTGAGCCATTGCAAGACAAGATATATTTTTACATCGTTTAAATAAAACTAACATTGCTGCAAATACTTCGTCCAAGCTTTTATTTAAATGTATATGTTTAAATATACCCTCTTTTGTAAATCTAAGGCCAAAATTCGTATAATCATCGTCTAGCTGCATAAAATATTTTATGTTTAATTCTTTAGCTAATTGAAAACAATAATTTCGAGCATAAACTATTGTCTTTCTATTTTCAAAATTATCTGCCTCATCAAATGTTTTAGAAATAGCTAGCTTGTCAAACATCTTAACCTTATCGCCATATTTATCGTAATACTCGTTGCTTGTTTTATCTTCATTATCTATCACAATATACCATTTACCTGTATATTTTAATCGTTCTAATGTATGCAGAGTATGTATATTATTGGCCCTTCCATGAGATAATATAAAAATACAAAAATTATTCAATATCTTCAAAATTAATCTCCTCATCTTCATATATATTTTTGCCAAATTCGGCCAGACCATATTCAATAGCTTTATCATAGTCAATTATGATTAATGCTAGTTTTTCCATAAATTGCTGTATTTCTTTATCACTATGACAATAAAATTCAGCAATATTTTCATAATTAAAATTTATAAATCTATATGCAGAAAATATTAAAAAGTCTTTTGTTTTTTTATCAATTTTACTTTTCTTTATTTCATTTATTAATTTTGCAGCTTTTTTCGTATCCATTAATTCTTCAATTTCTGGAGCTTTATCTTTCTTAGCTTCATACAAAGGAGCTTTTATTTTTTCTGTATAACTATCAGTATGATTATCAGTTCCATTATTATTATTATTATTATTGCTACTTCCACTATTATTGATATTACTAAAATCTTTCATGATATTTTCAAATTCAGTATTATCAAAACCAGTAAAATTAAAAAGTTCTTCATTTTCAATTTTAATTTCATTTAATAAACTGCCTAACTTTTCAAAATTCCAATCCCCATCTATTTTATTCAATGCAATATTTAAAGCTTTTAACTCCTTTTCATTAGTTATATCAATCTGGACAACATCAATTACTTTATATCCTAACTCTTTTAAAACTGGAAGTCTTTGATGTCCCCCAACAATTTTAAAATTCTTGTTTATTATCACTAAATCAATATATCCAAACTTTTGAATACTATTTTTTAAATCTTCATATTTTTTGTCCCCAGGTTTTAATTGAATTCTTGGATTGTATTCAGCTGGTATCAAATCATCAATATTTACTTTTATTATGTCCATTATATTACTTCCTTTCTGAATTAATTCTTTTAATCTTTTCTATTAATGCAGAATTTTCACCACCCAATTTTTGAGCGATTAAATTCAACTCATTATCATTAAGCTTTTCTGATGGAACATACTGCATTCCCCCAGTATAACCGCCATATGATTCTATCTGATATCCAAGATATATTAATGTCGTTTTATAATAATTAATACTTCTTTTCGATGTTACTTCTAAGGCCTTCATTAATTCAGCTGTTTTCATTCTGCCATTTGTTCTCAATAATTGTAACATCTTAAAACAATTTTCTAATTTATTAGTTTTAGTTCCAGTAAATTTATCTTCACTTTTACAAAGTCTATTCAATTCAATCAGCTCCTTTATTCTATTTTAATAATATCATGTTGCATTTATTATGTAAAGAATCGAGTATACATTAATACTCGATTCTTTACAATGTTTTAATAAGTTCTTTTTGTTTTTCTAATACTCAGCTTTCCTCCTTCAGCTCTTTTTTTAAAATTCTCTTTTACTAGTTAATTTTAAGTAATAACGTTGGATATCTTCAACTGTATTGATTTTTTTATCTAATCTAATATTGAAATTATCAAAATAATATACTTCCTTTATTGCGAATTTAAGCCATTTTCTATCAGTATTGATATCAGTTAATATATAAATTGTTCCCTTTTCAGCTGCAACTTTATAACATGCTAATTTCATTGATTCCAGAGTTTTAAGTCTTTCATTTCCTGTATACTTACTTATTGATGATTTATTTTTATTAGAAGTATATCCCCTACCAAATTTGACTTCATAATAAACACAAGTTTCTTGACTAAAGTTCACAAAAAATTTTATAATCATACTGCATTGCCTCCTAAAATTTTATTAAGTGGGAAGGCTTAATCTTCCCACTTTTTAATCAAATTTCTTAATTGTTATAACTCCATTCTCTGTTTTGATATGAAATGTATGTTTACAAGTGTTACAAAAGTATGTTTCAAGTTTCTTTCCATTAATGTCTAATTTTGATAACTTCTCGGTGTTTTTACTTTGGCAGCTTTTTCTAGGACATCTTACTGTTTTCAATGAATATCACCTCCTTTCATTACTTTTCTTTTTCATTGTGAAGTGTTTCGCAGACAGCCTTTTCAAAAGATTTCAATGTAAGTACATACATTTTTCGAGCTGCTTCATTCGCTTCTTTCCAGCTATAACCGGGATATTTTAATAAAATAACTGAGGTCATTTGTTCACAAATAATTTTTGCTTTTTCCATAATACTATTATCTTTATTATCAGTCATATCATTAATGGCAGCTATCATATCAGGACAATTATTGCAATAAGTTAAACTTTTATTTCTATTTATGCAGTTTGTACACTCTGAATATTTTTCTTGTTTTTGCTCCTCTATTTTTTTATCATTTCTATTTTCAAGTATTTCCTTAATATCTGATAAATACATATTTTTAAATTCTTTATAATCGTTACTATCTGGGGAATAGTTACTTAATATTTCTTTTTTCTCTAATTGTCTTTTTCTTATTGCTGCAAGTGTTTTTTCTACTAAATTTGAGCCATGCATACTATTAATTTTTTCCATTCTAGCTTCTTTTGTTACAATTCTAGTTAAGCCATTATCCCAATCTTTTATATTGATAGACTGTTCATTAATTCTAAGAGTTCTCATTTTTTCTCCAATTTCTTTAATATCATAATTAATTCCATAATTATCATTGATTACAGTTACTATTTCATACCATCCAGCATTATTAGCCATATCACCATGATTGTAAAGTACTTGACCAACTTCAAATTTGTTAGTTTTATTTTCTGTGAAAGTTTCTGCTAAAGTTTCAACTTTTTCAATTAAAGATTCTTTTGTTGATTCCCCATTAATAGTAGATTGTAATTCCTCAGCTAAAGTTAAAAATCTTTTAATTTCGCTATATTCAAAAGCAATCATATTTTTTGTTAAGCTTGTTGATAAATGTTTACAACTTGTACTTAAATTCATTTGTTTTCTCATTGTTCCAATACTTGAATGTAAATCAATGACTAGCTTTTTCATTTCTTTGTTTGTTTTGCCTATATTTGCTTCATTTACTATTGCGTAAAATGCTCTTAATGTAATTTTTCCTTTTAAAATCATTTCTTTCTTTGTTAATTTCTTATTCATAGTAGTTCCTCCTAAAATTTAATTAATTAACTTACTAAATACATTGTATCACGTTGCATGTATTATGTAAAGAAGGTGCCATTACAATTATATTACAAATTTAGCCATTAATAAAGAGAGAGAATAGGGCAACTATTTTCTCTCTTTATGTAATTTCATTTATCTTGAAGCTCTTCGTTCATTCTGCTCTTTTATTTTTTGTTCAACATATGAATATCCCATCTTTTTATAGTTCTCACAATCCTCAATTGTAACAATATAAGAGAATACTTTACAATTTTTCTCAGTATGTTTTAATATGAAATCTAAAACCGCTGATTCTTTTACTTTTCTATCACTTATTGTAAGACCTTCTTTTCTTAATCTAAAAATAAAACTTTTTCTTGTTTCTTTTCCATCACTTACTTTTACAATAGTTTCATCATCTACTATACAGATAGCTTTGAAAATTTTTGCTTTTTTTTCTGTCTTGACTACTTTTTTAATTTCCCTATTTTTTGACTTTAAATTCTCTGCATTTTCTATTGCCTCAATTTTTTCTATTTTTTTAATAATTTTCTTTTCTCCTTCAGCTGCTATTTCAGATTTAATTTTTTTGTTAGTATCTAATATTTTTTCCAATACTACATTTAATTTGATTAAATCTGCCAATTGTTTTGTCAATTTTTCATATAAAGCAATTAATCTCTTTTTACTATAATTCTTTTTTAATGATTCAAGTGTGATATTAAAGTTAGTATTTACTTTTATCATTTTAATATTAGTCATTGCAGCTTCCCTTAAACCAACAAGATCAGATGTATTTGCTTCTAGATTTTCTTGACAAGCTGCTTTATTATCTGTCAATCTTTGTGTATTTGCATGTCCCATTTCAATGCCTTTCATAATTTCAGTAATCATCATTTCTCTTTTCATATTCATATTTAACATAGTAGTTCCTCCTAAAAATTTAATTTATTTTCTTACTAAAGCCATTGTATCATGTTGCATGTATTTTGTAAAGAGAAATTAGGAAATTTATTCCTAATTTCCTAATCTTTTATCAAGTTTTGAAATCATTTTATTTTGAAAGTTTACTATTTCATATTTTATTTTTGTTTTTGTTTTGCCATTTTTTACTTCTTTGTTTAATTTGGCATGAAGCTCTTCGACTGTTTTGTATACTACATGATAACTTAGTGTTTCCCCATTAAACATCCATTCTATTGTTTTTTTCTCACTTCTAAATTCTTTTCTAAATTCTTTTATAGTCATATCTGAATCCCCCTAAAAATTTGTTTTTCTTACTAAATCCATTGTATCATGTTGCATGTATTTTGTAAAGAGAGATAGTAAAAAATGGCAAAAAAAATAACAGATATAAAAATTATCTGTTATTTTTTTTATTTTTTATGAAAGGTAACATCTTTCATATCTGAAATAATGACAGGCAATATCAATATATAAGTTACCATTATCATCTTTTCTGACTCCATTATCATCTTTTCCACCTATCAATACATACCATCCAGATGGCGACTCAATAAGAGTTTTACATATATCCATTTTATCAATAGTTCTATCTTTAGAAAAATTAGCAGCTGCATCCGCTGCATAATCATCTGTAGTTTCCTGCCTTGTTATAACTTTACTTATCTGACCATTAAGCAGCATCTTTTTGATATCACCTAGATTTAATTTAGTCTTTTCTATATTTACAGCTTTTGGAATCTTACCAAAAGGAGTAAATACATCTTTTGAATCTAATTCACGAATATATTTTGATAAAACTTCATCGTTGAATTTTACTTTATCAGGATTTATTAAAAATTCATTAAAAGTTAAACCAGAATCATTATAATTTAATATATCAACAGCAAAATTCAAACAACGTTGACTCCTATCAACTTTTGGCCATTCTTTAATAAAAACAAATTCATTGCATTTTTTGCCTCTTACCAATGCATTATGTAAATGTGTTATATGAAAAGAATCGGAATAGTTATGAAAACATACACCAATATCTTTTACATAAATAGTTGAAAACAATGTATATGCCATCTTTTCACTATCTTCCTTATTTTTTACAGTCTCAATTATTTTAATACTCATAGTTATTTCCTCCTAAAAATTTAATTTACTTACAAATATATTGTATCACGTTGCATGTATTATGTAAATATACAATAATATATTCTTTTGATATATTAAATATATAATTATTAGTCTGTAATTATTTACGACTCCCACATATCAATATATTTATTTTAATTTAGATGATTTCATCTTTTTTTTTATCAGTTAATAAAATACTATTATCGATACTTTTAATTAATTGAAACTTTTCTTAAAACAAATCATCATAAATCTATTAAAAATCAGTGAGTGAAACTTTTCAGGTTTCACTCAAAAACAAGGTCAAACATAGTTATATCAACTGATATAAGGAATTCTTGTTTTTGAGTGAAACCTGCTGAAACCTGCCCAAGTTTCAGCTGTATCTATTGATATGACTGCACTTGACCTTGTTTTTTATACTGAAACCTAAAAAAAAAACACAATATATATATATATAAATATTTATGTATACATATGTATATATTACATACATATAATGTATATACGTATACATATGTATACATTACCTCACGCATATATATATAGTATATATATATATAAGTTTCATGGTTTCAATATATATATATATAAGTAATAGATTGATTTATATGAAACCTATATGAAACTTTTGTGAAACCTGACCCTAAAAAAAAGTTTCACTCGTATTTTATAGACTCTTTTCTCTTTAAATGATAAGGTTTTAAAACAGATTAATTTATTTCGCTCAAAAACATGTCTAGAATTGATTTAAATTTCAAAGGTATAATTCTGAGTAAATAATCTAAATAATAAGCTGTGCTTAAAATT